>JAGWZS010000267.1 GCA_018971905.1 Rhodospirillales bacterium
AACGCCGCCTCAGCCCGGCGGTGCGATGTAGATCGCGCGGAAATCGTTAACATTTGTGTGGGTTGGCCCGGTGATGATGGACTGCCCCAGCGCCCCGAAGAAGCTGTGTGCATCGTGCCGGGCGAGAAAGACCCTCGGCTCCATCCCTTTTTCCAGCGCGCGCGCGCTGGTGCCGGGGGTCCAGATGGCGCCGGCGATCTCTTCAATGCCGTCAATGCCGTCCGTATCCGCGGCCAGGGCGTAGATGCCGGGCTGGTCCTGCGCCGCCACGCCGAATGACAGCAGGAACTCGACATTGCGCCCACCCCTGCCCGACTCTTCATGGGCGCGCAATGTCACCGTGGTTTCACCACCGGAGAGCAGTACACAAGGCGCGGTGAAAGGCTGGCTGCGCGCGGCGACCTGCCGTGCAATCGAGGCAAGCACAGCGCCTGCATCCCTGGCTTCGCCCTCGAGCCGGTCGCTGAGAATATGCGCGGGTATGCCCTTGGCGGTGATCATGCGCGCCGCGGCGTCCAACGAAACCTGCGGTGTGACGGTCATATGCGCCTCGACAGAGGCGAGCCGCGAATCACCCGGCTTGACGCTCTCGCTCTCGGGCGAGGCCAGCACAGCGGCGATGGAGGGCGGCACCCCGATGCGGTAATGCGCGAGAACTTCGGCCGCTTCGGCGCTCGTCGAAGGGTCGGCAACAACCGGGCCGGAGGCGATTGCCGCCGGGTCGTCGCCCGGCACGTCTGACATCATCAACCCGACAACCTTTGCCGGGTACGCCGCGGCGGCCAGGCGGCCGCCTTGCGTTTGCGAGAGATGCCGCCGCACGCAGTTGAACTCGTTGATGGTGGCGCCAGAGACCAGAAGGGCACGGTAGAGCGCCTGAATTTCCTCCAACGCGATGCCGGGCAAGGGCAAGGTGAGCAGCGCCGAACCGCCGCCGGAGACCAGCGCGATCAGCAGATCGTCCGGCCCGAGACCTTGGGCGATTTCCAGGCAGCGCTGGGCGGCCTTAAGGCCCGCTTCATCCGGCACGGGGTGCGAGGCTTCCACAACCTCGATCCAGCGCGTGGGCAAGGCATGGCCATAACGTGTGACCACCAGGCCCTCTATCGGCGCGCCGTAATGCTCCTCCACCGCGCGGGCCATGGACGCAGCCCCCTTGCCAGCGCCCAGCACGACGAGACGCCCGCGCGGGCGCTCCGGCAAAAAGGGCTTCAGGCAGCGCATGGGATCGGCGGCGGCCACTGCGGCATCGAAAGCGGCGCGAAGAAGAGAGGCGGGGTCGGTCATTGTACAAGATTCCGTGGTTCGTCAGCCAGAAAGGCGTCTATATTTGCAATCAGCTGATCCGCCAAGGTCTGCATCGCTTCCTCGCTGGCCCAAGCGACATGGGGGGTGAGGATGAAATTCGGCAAATCAAGCAGCGTCAGCAGTGGATGACCCGGTGGGGGCGGCTCCTCACTGGCGACATCGAAGCCTGCCCCGGCGATCTGCCCGCTGCGCAACGCCTCCCCCAGCGCCACCTCATCCACCAGCCCGCCGCGGCCGGTGTTGATGAGCAAGGGCCGCCGCGCCATGCGCGCGAATTCCGGCGCACCAATGAGGTGCCTTGTGGCCGGGGTAAGCGGGCAATGCAGGGTGATAACATCCGCCCGGCGCAGCATTTCGTCGAACGGTACATAGCCCTCGCGTGCCAGGGCCTCGCCCTTGCGGCCGGCGAAAAGCACCTCCATGCCAAAAGCCCGGCCCAGCCGCGCCACTGCCGAACCAAGTGCCCCGCCGCCGCACACGCCCAGAGTGGATCCGGCAAGGTCCTTGATCGGGTAATCGAAATAACAAAACTGCCCAGCCTGCTGCCAGCGCCCCGCCGCCACCGAAGCGCGGTACGCCAGCAGGTTGCGGCGCAGGGCCAGAATGAGACCGAATGTATGCTCCGGCACGGTGTGCAGCGCGTAACCCCGGATATTGCACACCGCCACGCCCCGTGCCCGGCAGGCGGCAAGATCCACAACATCTGTTCCCGTGGCGGCAATGGCGATGAGGCGCAGCTTTGGCGACGCCGCGATGGCGGCCGCGCTTATGCGGGTTTTGTTGGTGATAACGATATCCGCATCCGCGATGCGGGCTTCGATAAGAGAAGCGGGCGTGACATCGAAGCTCGTGAATTCATGTGCAACCGCGAGCGGAGGCAGCATAACCGTGGGCCCCAGCGTGGCACGGTCCAGAAACACCACCCGCAGCGGCGCCGGTTTGCTGGGATCTTTCACTTTTGCTTCCCGTCTCCGGCTGTTGATGCACCTGCCGCGCAGACCGGCGTGAGTATAACGGGAATATCACGTGGCGCAAAACTGGCCGGACCACAATCTGATCCGGCCAGCTCTATCCGGCCAGCTCTATTCAGTTTCCGGCGGCCTTGCGGCCGCGCAGCACCTGGCAAAGCTTCGCATCCAGGGCA
>JAGWZS010000268.1 GCA_018971905.1 Rhodospirillales bacterium
CCCAGCCTCCGCGATCAGCTCCGCGACACTTTCCGGGTCCATCAGGCTGGGGGTGCCGCCGCCGAAAAAGATCGAGCCCACACGCCGCTGCCCCAGCCTTGCAGCCTCAAACGCCAGCTCCGTTTTCAGCGCGCCCAGCATCTCTGCCTGTGGCAGGCGCTCACGTACATGGGAGTTGAAATCGCAATACGGGCATTTGGCCAGGCAGAAGGGCCAGTGAAAATAGAGCGCCAGTGAATCCATGCCCGGGCATAGACCCGTTGGCAGCCAGGTGCGAGTCCGGTTTTTTTCAAATGCCTGAGCAAGATCAAGGCGGGTGCCGCGCAAGGCAGCTATGGCTGGGACCCCAGCAACAGGAGGCCAGGATATGATTCAGGATTGGGTTCAACTGATTAACGACATGAATGGCGGGGTAAAAAACCTCCGCCAGGGCGCACCGGAGGCGATGAAGGGCTTTTCCGCCCTGGCGCAAGGAGCGCATGGCGGCACGGCGCTGGACCATAAAACCAAGGAGCTGATCGCGCTGGCCATTGGCGTGGCGGTGCGCTGCCAGCCTTGCATCGCTTATCACGCCGAGGCCGCCGCCAAGCAGGGTGCCAGCCGGGAGGAGGTGCTGGAGACCATGGGCATGGCGATTTACATGGGCGCCGGGCCTTCGGTGATGTATGCTGCGCAGGCGCTTGAAGCCTTCGACCAATTAAAGGCCGCGTCGGCGAAATAGGCTCTCCCGGCTCCGGCGGTTGACGGAGCCATCCTGCCCACCCGCCACATCCGCGATTCGGACATGCCGCGGCCTGCTTCCCGCCACAATTCTCGCCTTTCTGTTCTGGCGTGATGATTCGTTTGCGTCTGGCCCGGTGATGATGCTGTTCTCCTCCAACCTGCCCGCCCTGGGCCAGCGGGCGGCGTTGAGCGTCGGCTTGCTGTTGTTTCGCCGTGGGCGACTCCGCCGCACGCTGATATCGATCGGGGGATGATCATGCATCAATTCTGGCTCATCCGCCACGCCCTGGTTCATCGGGACTCCTTGGCCTTTCTGTATGGCACCAACGACGTGCCCGTGTGCGCTGAAACCATGGCGGCGCAATGGAGCGCGTATTCGGCCCTGGCGGCGAGGCTGCCGCGCCCGGCGCGGGTGGTGTGCACGCCGCTTAGCCGCACGCAACTCACCGCCGACGCGCTGGTGCGCGCGGGTTACCCGGACCATGACAGATTGATAGACCCGGCCTTTATTGAACAGGATTTCGGGGATTGGCAGGGGGTGCCGATCTCCCGGTTCGAGGAACGCAGCCATGATGAGCGGCATCCGTTCTGGCCCATCCATGCCGCGGAAACCCCGCCGGGCGGCGAGAGTTTCGCGCATCTCATCCAGCGCGTGGGCGCTGGGCTGGAAGCACTCTGCAAAACGGCACAAGGGCATAATACGATTATCGTCAGCCATGGCGGGGCCATCCGCGCCGCCTGCGCCCACGCGATGGGCCTTACCCCGCACCAGGCGCTGTGCCTGCAGATCGACAACATCTCTCTGACACGCCTTGAACACGGGCCGCATGGCTGGCGGGTGTTGTCGGTTAATGAACATTCCTCCACCCCGCCTTGCCAGCCACCGGCCGCTCCCCCATTTGCCGTAACACGACACCAAGAAGCGACCCCAAACGAAGGAGTTCTCTCATGAAGCGCCTGCTGCTCGCGGCTGCCGTCTGCGCCGCCTATGCCGCCCCGGCCTTGGCTGATACGCCACAGCATCTGGTCGACAGCTCCACTCTGGCGCTGGAAGATTTGATGAGCGGCGCGCAAGGCGCCCAGGCGCAGGAGTTTCTGCGCAAGGCCCGCGCCGTGGTGATCTGCCCCAACGTGTTCCGCGCCGGGTTTATTTTTGGCGGCGAGGGCGGCGGCTGTGTGATGAGCGCCCGCGGGGCGGACGGCAGCTGGTCTAACCCGGCCCTCTATTCCATGGGCAGCGGCAGTATCGGCCTGCAGGCCGGGGTGCAGAGCGCTGAGGTGATGATGATTATCATGACCAACGACGGGCTGAACGCGCTGCTGAATTCGCAGTTCAAACTGGGTGCGGATGCCGGGATCACCTTCGCCACGCTGGGCGCGGGGGTGAGCGGGGGAATGTCCACCGCGGTTGACGCCGATATCATCGGCTTCACCAAGGCCCAGGGGCTTTATGGCGGCGTGTCGCTCTCGGGCTCGGTATTTTCCAACAATGCCGGGGCGGAACAGCAATATTACGGGCAGACGCTGGATGCCCGGCAGATTGTGGTGGATGGCCAGGGCAACAACCCCGGCGCCAACCCGCTGCGCGAAACATTGGCGCGCTATGCAGCCCCAGCCGGGCTTGCCCCGGCGCCCATGGCCCCGCAGCAGCAGCAATACCCGGCCCAGAATTCATACCAGCCGCCGCAGAATTCCTTCCAGGCACAGCCCTTGCCGCAGCCAGGGCA
>JAGWZS010000028.1 GCA_018971905.1 Rhodospirillales bacterium
GCCCAGCAACGCGCCGGTCTTGGCGTCGAATACGGTTTTCACCAGCCCTTCTGGTTCGCCCAGCGCAATGGCCTTGCCGTTGCCGATGAACGGGAACCGCCCAACCTTCACCTCATGACCCAACTCCTTGGCCCTGGCTTCGGTTAGGCCCACGCTGGCCACTTGCGGGTGGGCATAGGTGCAGCCGGGTATATTGCCGGTCTCGAACGGATGTGGCTTCAGCCCCGCGATGTTCTCGACGCACACCACCGCCTCATGGCTGGCCTTATGCGCCAGCCATGGCGGGCCGGCGAGGTCGCCAATGGCATACACGCCGGGCTCGCCGGTCTGGCCAAAGCCATCCACCACCACATGGGTGCGGTCCACCTTCGCCTTGGTGTTCTCCAGCCCGATAGTCTCGACATTGCCGACAATGCCCACCGCCGAAATCACCTTCTCAACCTCGAAAACCTGGGCCTTGCCGCCGGCTTCCACGGTCACCTTCACGGCATTGGCACTCTTCTCCGCTTTCTTCACCACGGCGGAGGTAAGAATTTTTATGCCCTGCTTCTCGAAGCTCTTGCGCGCCAGGGCAGAAATCTCGGCATCCTCAACCGGCAGAATCCGGTCCAGCATCTCCACCACGGTTACGTCCACGCCCAGCGCGTTGTAGAAGCTGGCGAACTCGATGCCGATGGCGCCCGAGCCCATGATCAGCAGGGATTTCGGCATCGCCTCCGGCACCATCGCCTCGAAATAGGACCAGATCTGCTTGCCATCCACTTCCAGGCCGGGAATCTGCCGTGGCCGCGCCCCGGTGGCCAGAATGATATGCGGGGCTTCAAGCTGCGCCACCGGCTTGCCGTTCTGGCTGACCGAGAGATTGCCATTGCCCATCAGCTTGCCAAAGCCATCGTAAACGGTGACCTTGTTCTTCTTCATCAGATGACCAATGCCGCCTGAAAGCTGCTTGGAAACCGCGCGCGAGCGCGCCACAACCTTCGCCAGATCCACCTTCACGTCGCCAACCGAGATGCCGAAGGCATCGGCATGGTCGATCAGATGCTTCACCTCCGCCGAGCGCAGCAGCGCCTTGGTCGGGATGCAGCCCCAGTTGAGACAGATGCCGCCCAGATGCTTGCCCTCAACCAGCGCCACTTTCAGTTTCAGCTGTGCGGCGCGAATGGCGGCGACATAGCCGCCCGGCCCGCCGCCCACCACGATCACGTCGAATTTGTCAGCCATTTCCAGCCTCCGTTCTAAAGCAGCAGGCCAAGCGGCTCTTCGAGCAGGCCCTTGACGGTTTGCACGAACTCCGCTGCACCCGCGCCATCCATCACCCGGTGGTCGGCGGTGATGGTGATGCTCATCATTGTGGCGATCTTGATCTCATCGCCCTTCACCACGGCCTGCCTGGTGCCGGCACCCACGGCCAGAATCGCCGCCTGCGGGGGGTTGATGATGGCGGTGAACTCAGCCGTGCCATACATGCCGAGGTTGGAGATGGAGAAAGTGCCGCCCTGGAATTCCTCCGGCTTCAGCTTGCCCGCCTTGGCCCGGCCCGCCAGGTCTTTCATGGCGTTGGAAATGGCAGCGAGGCCAAGCTTGTCGGCATTGCGGATAATGGGTGTAATCAGCCCTTCCGGCAGCGAAACCGCGACCGAGATATCCACCTCGTGGTACTGAATGATCGCGTCCTCCGTCCAGGAGGCATTCACGTTCGGGTGGCGGCGTAGCGCGGTGGCGCAGGCCTTGATCACCAGGTCGTTCACCGAGAGCTTGTACGCCCCCGGCCCATCCTTGGGAGATTTGGCGTTCAGCTCGGCGCGCAGAGCCAGCAGCTTATCGATCTCCACATGGGCGGTGAGAAAGAAATGCGGCACCAGCTGCTGTTCGCCAAGCCGCCGGGAAATAACCTTGCGCATGTTGGTGTTCGGCACCTTGGTGTGCGGCACGGTAATGGCGGGTGCTGGGGCCGCCGCCTGCGGGGTGGCTGCGGGCGTTGGCGCTGCCTCGACCTTTGGCACGGGGGCGGTGGCAGGGGCAGGGGCGTGGGCGGGTTGGCCTTCCACATCCGCGCGCACAATCCGCCCGTTCGGGCCGGAACCCTTCACAGATGCCAGATTAATGCCGCTCTGCTTGGCAATGCGTTTTGCCAGAGGTGAGGCAAAGATGCGCTCGCCATGCTCAATCGGAGCGGCAGCAGGGGTAGGGGCTTTTGGTGCCTCCTGCGGTGCTTCCACCTTTGCGGCGGGCGCGGGCGCAGAGGCGGGGGCATCCACCGCCTCGCCTTTGGCGGCGGTAATCACGCCAATCACTTCATTCACCGCCACGCCATCGGTGCCTTCCGGCACCAGAATTTTGGCAAGGAAGCCTTCATCCACGGCTTCCACTTCCATGGTCGCCTTGTCGGTCTCAATCTCGGCGATCACATCGCCGGATTTAATCTCATCGCCTTCCTTCTTCACCCATTTGGCAAGCTTGCCCTCGGTCATGGTCGGCGAGAGCGCGGGCATCAGGATATTAATGGCCATGTTGGAACGCCTCCCGGATCAGAACAGTTTCTTCACGGCATCCACCACCCAGCCGGGCTGGGGCAGCGCCAGTTTTTCGAGGTTGGCGGCGTAGGGCATGGGCACATCCACACCGGCCACGCGCACTGGCGGGGCATCCAGCCAGTCGAAGCAATGCTCCACCACGGTGGTGATGATCTCTGAGCCAATCCCCGCGAACGGCCAGCCCTCCTCCAGGCTCACCACGCGGCTGGTTTTTTTCACCGAGGCCGCGATGGTCTCGATATCCAGCGGGCGGATGGTGCGCAGATTGATCACCTCGGCGGAGATGCCCTGCTCGGCCAGCGCCTCGGCGGCCTTCAGCGCTGTATCCACCATGATCGAGAAGGTGATGATGGTCACATCCGAGCCTGCGCGTTCCACCTTGGCCTTGCCCAGCGGCAGGATGAAATCCTCGTCTTCCGGCACCTCGAAGCTGTGGCCGTACAGGATCTCGTTTTCCAGGAAGATCACCGGGTTCGGGTCGCGGATGGCGGCGCGCAGCAGGCCCTTGGCGTCGGCGGCGGACCACGGGGCCACCACTTTCAACCCCGGGCAATGCGCGTACCAGGAGGCGAAGCATTGCGAATGCTGGGCCGCGACGCGCGCGGCAGCACCATTGGGGCCGCGGAACACGATGGAAGCCCCCATCTGCCCGCCAGACATGTACAGCGTCTTGGCGGCCGAGTTGATGATCTGGTCCATCGCCTGCATGGCGAAATTGAAAGTCATGAACTCCAGGATCGGCTTCAGCCCGTTCATCGCCGCACCCACGGCCATGCCAGTGAAGCCATGCTCGGTGATCGGCGTGTCGATCACGCGGCGGGGGCCGAACTCGTCCAACATGCCCTGGCTGATTTTATAAGCGCCCTGATACTGCGCCACTTCCTCACCCATCAGGAACACGTCCTTATCGGCGCGCATCTCAACCACCATGGCCTCGCGCAGAGCCTCGCGCACGGTCATGGTTTTGGTTTTGCCCCAGTCTTTCTCCAGCAGCGCTGGTGCGGGGGCGTGGTGTTTTGGTGCCTCCGCCTTGGGTGCCGGCGCCTCGGCCTTGGGTGCTGGGGCCGGGGCAGGCTGTGCGGCCTCGGCGCCGCCATTCAGCTTGGCGATCACGGCGTTCACCGCCACGCCCTCGGTGCCTTCCGGCACCAGAATCGCGGTCAGGGTGCCCTCGTCCACGGCTTCCACTTCCATGGTTGCCTTGTCGGTCTCAATTTCGGCGATCACATCGCCCGATCTCACCTCATCGCCCACTTTTTTAAGCCATTTGGCGAGCGTGCCCTCGGTCATGGTGGGGGAGAGGGCGGGCATCAGAATATCGGTCATGGCGCTTAGCCCTCCACCAGCACGTCGGTATAAAGTTCGGCCGGGTCTGGCTCCGGCGAGGTCTGCGCGAAATCCGCCGCCTCCTGCACGCGCGCCTTAATGCCGTCGTCGAGTGTCTTCAGTTCCGTTTCGCTCACGCCCAGCTCCTCCAGCCTCTTCCTGGCGCTGTCCAGGCAGTCATGCTCGGCGCGCATTTTCTGCACCTCCTCGCGGGTGCGGTATTTCGCGGGGTCAGACATCGAATGCCCGCGATAACGGTAGGTCTTCATCTCCAGCAGAAACGGCCCCTTGCCGGCGCGGCAATGCGCCACCGCCTGCTCGCCGGCCGCCTTCACGGCCAGCACGTCCATGCCATCCACCGCCAGGCTTGGCATACCCCATGGCGTTGCGTTGTGGGAAAGGTCGGTGGAGGCGGTGGCGCGCTCCACCGACGTACCCATGGCGTAGCGGTTGTTTTCGATAACGAACACCACCGGCAGCTTCATCAGCGCCGCCAGATTATAGCTCTCGTAAACCTGCCCCTGGTTGGAAGCGCCCTCGCCGAAATAGGTTAGGCTCACATTGTCGTTCTCACGGTACCAGTTGGAGAAGCCAAGGCCGGTGCCCAAAGACACCTGCGCCCCCACGATGCCATGCCCGCCGAAGAAGCCTTTCTCCTTGCTGAACATGTGCATTGAACCGCCCTTGCCCTTGGAATAGCCGCCGATGCGCCCGGTCAGTTCCGCCATCACACCTTTCGGGTCCATGCCGCAGGCCAGCATATGGCCATGGTCGCGGTAGGAGGTGATGACCTCGTCACCATCTTTCAGGCAATGCTGCATCCCCACAACAACGGCTTCCTGCCCGATATAGAGATGGCAGAACCCGGCGATGAGCCCCATGCCGTAAAGCTGCCCGGCCTTCTCCTCGAAGCGGCGAATCAGCAGCATCCGCTCATAGGCGTTCAACAATTCTTCCATGCTCATCGCGTCAGCGGGTTTTTTTGTGGCTTTCCTGGCTTTGTCAGGGCTTGCGGCCATGTGTCTTGGCTCCCGGGTTTGTGCTTGCTCCGGTGGCAGCTAGGCTGAACTTGCCGCAACGCGCAAGAGAAGATTGGCAAACCTCTTTCTTGTAAGCGCAAAAAAGTAAATTAACCGAAAACTGGTTAATTTGTTCTGGTTTCCGCTGATGTGAAACCAGTGCGCGAAATAAAATTTCAATCCTGCCGCGCTGAGGCTGCACCCATGCCGCGCCCGCCAGAAATAAGGAAACGATCAGTCGGAGGTTTTTTGCTGTGGCAGATCAATAACCAGGTCGTTCGGGTTCGCCAGATTCAGCACTTCGCGTGCCTCTTCGTTCAGCATGTCCGGCTGGATGCTCTGCCCCGAAAGGGCCGCCACTTTCGTCTGCCACATCAGCAGGGTTTTGTGCACTGCGGCTTGCTGGCTCTGTGCGGCCTGTAATTGCTGCCGCTGCGCGGCCTGGGCTTCCAGCCCGCTTTCTCCATGCACGGCGTTCCAGCCGAAATAGTAGGTGAGCGCCAGAAACACAGATGGCGCGATCAACCCCCGCAGGCGATATTTCAGGGCACGAAGCAAAACGGATCCTTGACAAAGCGACTAAAAATTACTGTTCCCCGAGTCTTGAGTCATTCTTCCTGGTTTCGCAAGAGATTTTTGCTTTATCTTCATGATTTTAATAAATTTGATGAATATAGGCGGGCGCCATGGTTCTGCCCTGCTTGCGGCATCGAATTGCCGCACGGCGCACCCCATATCTCATGGAAGCGGAAAAAGGGTGAAACCCATGCGAGTAAGGCAATTGCTGTTAGGTTTCATGGTGGCGGCAGGTGTGGCGACCGCGGGCGCCGTGCCGGCTCTGGCGGATTGGGACAACCACGGCCATGACGGTGGCGGCTGGGGCGGCGGAGATGGCGGCCGTTGGGGTGGCCAGCCCAACGAACATTGGCAAGACCATGGCTGGTGGGATGATGGCCACCACTGGCATTGGTTTGCTGGCTGGGGCCCCGGCTATGGCTACATGGGCCCTGTGCCTGTATGGGGGCCGCCCGCGCCGGTTTATGCTGCGCCGCCCCCAGCTTATTACGCGCCGCCGCCTCCGCCGCCGGTTTATTACGCACCACCCCCGCCGCCGGTTTATTATGCGCCCCCGCCACCAACCTTTTACGTGGCGCCGCCACCTTCCATTGTCATCTCTCCGGGTGGAATCGGCATCGCGCCGTAGAGCCGGATGACATCAGACCGGATCGCCTTGGCGATCTAACCTGGTGGTCGGCCGTCACGGCCATTTTACCTCAGGTGGCATAGACATCAGGATCGCTTCCGTATTGCCGCCGGTTTTCAGCCCGAACATTGTTCCCCGGTCGTAGAGCAAATTGAACTCCACATACCGCCCGCGGCGAATCAGCTGGGCCTCGCGCTCATCTGGTGTGAAGCCTTCATGCATCCGCCGGCGGACGATCTCTGGGTAGGCGGCCAGAAACGCTTCACCCACATCCCGCGTGAAGGCAAAATCCGCCTCCGCGCTGCCGCTGTCCAGATAATCATAGAAAATCCCGCCAGCGCCACGCGGCTCGCTCCGGTGCGGCAGGTAGAAATACTCATCGCACCATGCTTTGAATTTCGGGTAATAGGCGGGGTCGTGCCTGTCGCAGGCGGCCTTGTAGGCGGCATGAAAAAACGCGGCATCCTCCGCAGCCTGCGGCGTGCCGGGCTGCAGGGGGGTTAGGTCTCCGCCGCCGCCAAACCAGCCCTTGGCGGTTACGATCATGCGGGTATTCATGTGCACTGCCGGAATTTTTGGGCTGCGCGGATGGATGACAAGCGAGATCCCCGCCGCCCAAAATTTTGCTCCGGCTTCAGTACCCGGCATTCGCGCCGCGAAATCCGGCGTGAACTCCCCTTCCACCACCGAAATATTCACCCCGGCTTTCTCAAACACCTGCCCGCGCAGCACGCTCATCTCGCCGCCGCCACCGCCGGGCCTGTCCCATGCGGTGCGGAGAAACCGGCCAGGGTTTGGCCCGGCATGTTGCTCCACCCCTTCAAGTTCGGCGCAAATGCGCTCCCGCAGCGCCGCAAACCAGGCGGCGGCCTCGGGCTTTAATCTCTCATGCGGGGGTAAACTGTTCATGCGGCCGGTTTAGGCCATGCGTCAGGGGCAATCCACTCTTGAAATTTTTCTGGACTGCCGCCACGCTGCGTTTCAGGGGAGAGAACATCTTCCAGGGAGCGAAACATGGCTGAATCAACAGCAAAGCCAGGAGCCGTGCCAGACGAAGCCGGCCGGCGCGATTTTTTGCGGATCCTTGCCATGGCGGGCGGTGCCGTCGGGGCGGCCTCGGTTGTCTGGCCGTTGATCGACGCGCTGAACCCCGGCGCCGCCGGAGAGGCCCAGGCGCGGCCGGTCATTACCGTGTCGGACATCCCCGAGAACAGCGCCAAAAAAATATACTGGGCGGGGATGCCGGTTTTGATCCGGCGGCTGACCGACCAGCAGATTGCCGATGCCGAGGTGGTGGCGATGACCGATCTGCCAGACCCGGCGGAACTCTCCGCCCGCGTTGCGCCTGGCAACGGGCATTTTGTGGTGGTGGTGGGGCTGAATACCGGCATCCCCTGTGAGCTGGAGGGCAACAGCCCCTCTGGCCCGCATGGCCATTACGATGGCTGGATTTGCCCGTGCGACGGCAGCCAGTACGACGTGCTGGGGCGCGTGCGCTCCGGCCCGGCAAAGCGCAATCTCCCGATTCCGCGCTTCGCCTTTATCGACGATGCTCAGATTCAGCTTGGCTAAGGGGGCGCGGATGCAAACGGAAGCAAAGCAAGGCTGGCTGGCGGCACGCGTACCCGGCCTGGGCTGTGTATGTGGGGTGATGCGCGAGGGCCGGGCGCCGGGCGCTCCCTGGCTTGCCGCCTTGCCTGTATTGCTGGGCGCGCTGCTGGCGCTGCTGCTGGCCTCGGGCGCGGTGATAAGCGTTTATTACAATCCCTGGCACGCCTATGCTTCGCTGCAAGGCATCGCGCGGGAGGTGCGTGGCGGCTGGGTGGTGCTTGGGTATCACCAAACCGGTGCCAGCCTCATCTTCGCGCTGTTGTACCTGCATTTGTTCCGCCTGTTGCTGGTGCGCGGCTACCGTGCGCCGGCTGAATTCGCCTGGATGCTCTGGGTGAAGCTGCTGGCGGTGCTGCTGCTCACCGGCTGGCTGGGCTTTGTGCTGAACGGTGGCGCGGGCGGGTACGCATCCTTGTTCGGCGCCAGCAACGCCGCCATGGGGCTCGCCGGCTTTCCGGGCGCGGTGGCGATGTGGTTTCTGGGTGCTGCGCCAGGCGGCGCCACGCTGGCGCGGCTGCTGGTGTTTCATGTGCTGCTGGCGCTTTGCGCGGGTTGGGTCATCTGGATGGCCTGCGCCGCGGCCAGAAAGGCGCGGCCAGCGCCACGGGGGCGCGTGGTGCCGTTTTGGCCAGTGTATGCGTCGCAATATTTCGCGGCGCTGGCGGCGCTGGCGCTGGTGTTCTCAGTTTTGCTCGGCTTTGCGCCGCATTGGGGGCAGGGGGCGCAAAACACCATCCCGGCCGGCACCATGGCCATGCCGGTTGTTTCCTGGCCCTGGTACCTTACCCCCCTTGCCGGGCTGGCTGGGGCGTTTCCGGGTGTTTTAGGGCATGTCTGGGCTGTTATCGTGGCGGTGGCGCTGCTTTATGCGCTGCCCTGGCTGGACCGTTCAAAAGGCGCTGCTCCAGGCAGGGTTTATGCGGCGCTCACCTGGCTCTTGGGGCTGGATGTGCTGGCGTTGGGCTATGTCACGGCTTTCCCCATGGGGGGGCTGCTGCCTGAGCTGCTCACCTTCTGGTTCTTTTTCCACTTTCTGGTGCTCACGCCGCTGGTAACGATGATGGAGGCCGCATGATGCGCCGTTTCTTTGCCCCAATGCTGGCGGTGGGGCTGCTGGCGGGTGCCGCCGCCCGCGCGGAGGACACGCTGTCTCCGTTAAAATTCCAGTCGGAAGGCGTATTTGGCAGCATAGACCTTGCCGCGGCACAGCGCGGCTTTGCCGTGTACCAAGGCGTGTGCGCCAGCTGCCATGGCATGAACGCGCTGCATTACCGGGACCTGCAGGCGCTGGGGTTTACGGCGGAACAGGTTGCGGGCATCGCCGCCAGCGTGAAATTGGCCGATGGCAGCCCCGCCACACCGGATTCGCGCTTTAAGCAACCAGCACCGGTGAACATGGGTGGTGCGGTGCCGCCCGATCTTTCCAGCATCGTGGCCCAGCGCCCCGGCGGCACACGCTATATCTACCGCTTCCTCACCGGCTTTGGCCCGGCCCCGGCGGGTGTTACGCTGCTGCCCGGCCAAAATTACAACGCGGCGTTTCCGGGCGGGCAGGTTTCCATGCCGGCCGTGCTGCATGACAACGCGGTGACCTACGCCGATGGCACCAACGCCACCACAGCGCAGGAAGCTGCAGACGTGGCGGAGTTTTTAACGTGGGCCTCAGACCCCAATCTTTCCGCCCGGCACGCGGTGGGCCTGCGGGCGGTGATCTTCTTCGTCTTCCTCACGATCGTGGCGGTGCTGACAAAACGGCGGATCTGGCGGCAGGAAGGCTGAACGCCGCCGCGGCCGGGGCCGTAAATTTCGGGACTTTTTCGGCATTTTCTGCTAGGCTTGCTGCACGACGCCAGCGCGGGGACATAACCGCGCGGATGGAGGAGCAGTATCATGCATATTCGCAATCCCATAGAGTGGGTAGTGGAGCAGATCGAGGCCCCAGGCAGAACCATCGGCAGTGCCTCACCTGAGGCGTACTGGCCTTTGCCGCAACAGGCCGGGGTGCCGGAGGTCCAGCGTATTACGATGGCGGATTTGAGGGTGGCGCTGCGCCAAGGCGTGGAAGATTTCACCGCCTGCCGGACGGATGTGATGTTTCTCTGCCTGATCTATCCGGTGATTGGGTTTTTTATCGCCGGCGCCGAGGCAAAAGGCGGGTTGCTGCCGCTGCTGTTTCCCACCGCCGCGGGCTTTGTGCTGGTGGGGCCGTTTTTCGCCATTGGGCTGTATGAAATGAGCCGCCAGCGCGAAATCACCGGCAGGATGAGATGGCTCGATATGTTCAACGTGCTGCGCGCCCCTTCGATCGGGCCGATCGCGCTTCTCGGCCTGCTGCTGATCGCGATTTTTTTCGTGTGGTTGGCTGTGGCACAGGGCATTTACGATATCACCTTGGGGCCGGCGGCCCCGGTTTCGCTATGGGCGTTCGCGCGTGAAACAATTGCCACACCGGCGGGTTGGGCGATGATCATTCTGGGTTGTGGTGTGGGCGCGTTGTTTGCCGCCTGCGTTCTGGCAATCAGCGTGGTGTCGTTTCCACTGATGCTGGACCGGCCAGTGACGTTCCGTACCGCGATGCTCACCTCGCTGATGGCGGTGCGGCGCAATCCGGCGCCGTTGGGCGCGTGGGGGCTGCTGGTGGGGGCTTTGCTGTTCGCGGGCGCCGTGCCCTGCTTCGTCGGGCTGATCCTGGTGCTGCCGATTCTTGGCCATTCCACCTGGCATCTTTACCGCAAGGTGGTGGCGCCACAGGCGGGTAGGGTCAGCCAGCCCTGAAATCAGCCAGAGGTTTCAGCGAAGTTCCTCCGGCATCGAAATTGCTCTCATCCAGCCAGGAAAGAATTGCCTCGCGCCGCGCGGGCCATTCGGCGCCGAGTATGGAATACATCGCCGTGTCGCGTTCGCGCCCCTTCACCACCATATGCGCGCGCAGCGTGCCCTCATAAGAAAAACCAAGGCGTAAAGCGGCACGCCGGGAAGGCTCGTTCAGCGCGTTGCATTTCCATACCAGCCGGCGGTAGCCAAGTTCATCCGCCGCGTGGCGCAGGAGCAGAAACATCGCCTCTGTTGCGGCGCGGGTGCGGCGCAGCTCCGGGCCAAACCAGATGTTGCCAAGCTCGATCGCGGCATGTTTCGGTTCTATGTTCATGAGCGACAGAAACCCGCTCACCCGCCCGGTGGCGACAGGCCGCACCGCCCAGAAGGCAGCGTTCGGGTCCGCACAGAAGTCGGCGATCAGCGCCTCCACTTCCGCCACGTTCCGCCACGGGCCGAAGGACATATAGGTGAAGCTGTCCTCGGCGAATTGTGCCGCCTCGAACAACTCTTGCGCATGGCGGCGGGCGAGCGGTTCCAGCGCCACACGGGCGCCGGTGAATTTCTGCCGCGCGGGCAAAGGCCGCGGCCAGGCGTCCACCTCCGGGCCGAGGGGCAGGGCCATCAGCCGCGCAGCCGCGCCAGCGTGGCGGTGGTGGAATGGCCGGGCAGCAATTGCGCCAGGGCCACGCTGCCACCCCAGCTTTCCACCAGGTCCGCGCCCACTACCGTCTCGCGCGTATAGTCCGCGCCTTTGATCAGCAGATCCGGCCGGATGCGCTTGATCAGCTCGATCGGGGTATCTTCCTCGAACAAACAAACGAGATCGACCGAGGCGAGGGAGGCCAGCACGGCGGCGCGCGCGGCCTCGCCCTGGGCCGGGCGGCTCTCACCTTTCAGGCGCTTCACCGAGGCATCGGCGTTGATGCCGACCACCAGCCGGTCGCACATGGCCCGGCATTGCTCCAGCAGATGCACATGGCCGGGGTGCAGCAGGTCGAAACAGCCATTGGTGAAGCCCACCTTGTAGCCGCGCAGCCGCCAGCGTTCGGCCATTTCTGCCGCGGCGGCGGGTGTAACCACTTTCTGCAGCGCCCCGGTGGCGGGGGCGATGTGGGTGAGAATATCAGACGGCCGCGCCACGGCGGTGCCCACCTTGCCCACCACAATGCCCGCCGCGATATTGGCCAGCCGCGCGGCATCGGCCAGCGGCACCTCGGCGGCCAGGGCGGCGGCCAGGGTGGCCACCACCGTGTCACCGGCGCCGGAAACGTCGAACACATCCCGCGCCTCGCCGGGGTAATGGCGCACCTCATCCGGGGTGATCAGGCTCATGCCATCTTCCGAGCGCGTGACCAGCACGGCGCCGAAGGCGTGGCGGCTCAGCAGCGCCTGGGCGGCGGCCACAATCTCGGCTTCGGTTTCCACCGGCATGGCGGTGGCCTCGGCCAGCTCCTTGCGGTTGGGGGTTACAATGTCTGCCCCCTGGTAGCGGGCATAATCGCGCCCTTTGGGGTCCACGATAATCCGGCGGCCCAGGCGTTGCGCACCCTCGATCAGCGCGGCACAGACCGGTGCGCTCAGCACGCCTTTGCGGTAATCGGAAAGCACGGTGACACTGGTGGCGGCCATCGCGTCCAGCGCGATCTTCACCAGCCGTTCGGAGAGTTTGTCCGGCAGCGCCAGCGTTTCCTCACGGTCTGCGCGGATGAGATGCTGGCCTTGCGCAATGTAGCGGGTTTTCAGCGTGGTGGTGCGGCCGTTCTGCACCAGGAGCCATGGCTCCACGCGTTCCTGCCCGCCGATCAGGCCTGTGAGGTCCGAGCCCGCCTGGTCATCCCCCACCACGGAAACGAAAGCGGCTGAGCCATCCAGCGCGATCAGGTTGCGCACCACATTGCCAGCGCCGCCGGGCATCGCCACCTCGCGGGTCACGGTGAGAATGGGCACCGGCGCCTCCGGGCTCACGCGCGCCACCTCGCCATAAACATAACGGTCCAGCATCGCGTCTCCCACCACCAGCACGCTGGCGCGGGCAAATCTCTTCACATGGGCGCCGAGGTCGGCGGTGGAGTCATTGGCCATGAGAAACCGCTAACGCGCCCCCGGCCTTCTGGCAACGGCGCTAAAACATGCTTATCTGGCATCATCATGACAGAGCTTCCCGCGTTTCTCGATTCCACCCGGCCGCAGGTGCCAGACCTTTCCGTGCCGCGTGGCGTAACCCCTTTCTATCTGCCTGAGCGCCCGGTGCGCGGGCGGCTGGTGCGGCTGGGGCCGCTGGGGGCCACGCTGCTCTCCCGCCATCAGCATCCGGCGCCCGTGCGGGTGTTGCTGGGGCAGGCGCTGGCCTTGGCGGCGGGGCTTTCCAC
>JAGWZS010000269.1 GCA_018971905.1 Rhodospirillales bacterium
TCTCCGCGCAAGGCGCCGACACCCCCCGCTACCCCGCCTCACTGACCAAGCTGATGACCCTGGACCTCGCCTTCCAGGCGCTGGACGCGGGGCGGATGACCCTCGACACGCGGATCCCGGTTTCCGAACATGCGGCGGATGTTGAGCCGGTGAAGCTTGGCCTGCTCCCGGGCAGCACCATCTCCGTGCGCAGCGCCATCCTGGCGATGACCACCATGTCCGCCAACGACGCCGCAACCGCCCTGGGCGAGTATCTGGGCGGCGGCTCCGAGGCGCGTTGCGCCCAGATGATGACGCTGCGCGCCCATGCGCTGGGCATGGCGCAAACCGAATTCGCCAACGCCTCAGGCCTGCCCAACCCCAATCAGGTCACCACCGCGCGAGACATGGCGTTGCTGGCCCGGGACCTGGTTCTGCACTACCCGCAGTTTCAAACCTTCTTCGAGGTGACGTCCTTCGACTTCCGCGGCCGCAAGGTGTTCAGCAATAACGGTATGCTGAAGAGCTATTACGGCGCCACGGGCATGAAAACCGGCTACACCGACCTCGCGCGGCACAACCTCGTCACCTCCGCCGACCGCAATGGCAAGGAACTTATTGGCGTGGTGCTGCACGAGCCAAGCTGGGGCTATGCCTACGGGCAGATGACCGCGATGCTGGATGGCGGCTTCGGCGGCCATATACCGATGACCCGCGAAATGGTCGCCGCGGCCAGCAATCCGGCCCCGCCGCATATGACCGTGCACCTCCCGCGGGTTGAAACCGTGGCAAGCCGCACTCCCGCACCGGCCATGCAGCTGCCTGATTCCACCCGGCAAATGCCGGGCGCCACCCAGCAATGGGTGGCCCAGCTTGGCTTATATTATTATAAAACCGATGCCAGGGTGATGGCTTTGAAGGCACGCGGGTTGCGCGGACGCGGCATTGCGCAGATCGAGCATGTGGAGCGGCACGGCAAATATCTCTGGCTGGCCCAGCTCACCGGGCTGAGCTATCTGGGCGCTCACGAAACGTGCCGCGCCTTGAATGTGCATAGCCGTCAATGCGACGTGCGGCCCCTGGCTTCCGACCATCTGGCCATGCTGAGCGAGCCGGACGGCACCTGATAGCTTGCCGCCCCGCGCCGCTGGTGGGTTGGCCTGCGGCCTGATCGGGGCTATGGGCGGCCGGCATGTCGTTTCCTGGCTTCACCGTGATTCTGGCCGCCGTCGCGGGGGTGCAGCCCCTGCAGGCCGCAACCATCATCTCCGGCACCTTCATCCTGGAGGATGCCGCCACTCTGCTCGCCGCCATGCAGGTGGCCTCCGGCGCGCTGTCACTGCCGCTGGCGCTTTGCTCGCTTTACGCTGGAATCGTGCTGGGCGATCTCGGGCTGTACGGTCTGGGGCGGCTTTCAGCCACCCATAGCTGGGCCAAAAGGCTAGTGCCACACCAGCGCCGCAACATTGGCCAGGCGTGGGTCAAGGGCAAGGTCATCCCGCTGGTGCTGGTCAGCCGGTTCATCCCTGGCCTGCGCCTGCCCACGTACACCACGCTCGGGTTTCTCCATGCGTCTTTCGTGCAGTTCGCGCTGGCGGCCATTCTCGCCACCCTCATCTGGACAACCGGGCTCTTCTTCATCAGCCTGCGCCTTGGGCTGCTCATGGCACATTACCTTGGCGTATGGCGCTGGGCCGGGCTTGCTGTCTTTCTTCTTGTCATCATATCCGTGGGCAGGCTGGCCACGAAACTTTATAATCAAAGGAACCCGGAATGAGCACTGCACCGCTGGCCGCAAATTCGGCCACGCTCAAGCGGGAAACCCCGAAGCGCCCGGTTTCGTTTTTCGAATTCTGGCCAGACTGGCTGTTTTACGCCCCCGTGGTGGCCTTCTGGGTGCTCAACTCAATCCGCTACGGCAGCATCACCCTGCCCTCGCTGGCCAATCCGCGCATTAACGCCGGCGGCATCTGCGGCGAATCGAAGAACGGCATTCTCGGCCTCGCCGGCCCGGCCGCGCGCCCCTGGGTGGCCGATTATGCGGCCTTCACGGTCTCAGGCCATGCGGATGCCAACGACCTGCCCCGTGCCCTGGCCGCCATGCAGCAAGCGGGGCTTGGCTTCCCCGTGGTGGCCAAACCAGACATGAGCTGCAACGGTGTTGGCGTGCGGGTAGTGCGTAACGAGGCGCAGCTGCAAGCCTATCTCTCCGCCTTTCCCCGCGCCACGGATCTGCAGTTACAACGCCTCATCACCTACGAAGGCGAGGCAGGTATTTTCTACATCCGCCACCCTGGCGAGCGCACCGGGCGCATCACCTCCGTCACGCTCAAATACCCGCCCTGCGTGGTGGGCGACGGGCGGCGCAGCGTGAAAGACCTCATCGCCGCCGATGACCGGCTGCACGCCATCTCCCATTTGCTGCTGCCACGGCTGGGGCCCAAAGCCGCCAGCGT
>JAGWZS010000270.1 GCA_018971905.1 Rhodospirillales bacterium
CTGTGCATCCTTGCCGCTCACATAAGCCATCTCGGCTTGCGCCCCACCCGGCGCCGGGCGCAGCCCGCTGATGGCAAGCAGTACCGCCTCATCGCCGCTGCGGTTCTGGCAATTGCCGTTCGGGTTCATGGTGCCGCGTAAATCTGCCGCGCGCAGCAGGGCGGGTTTTTCGCCTTCGGGCGGTGGCAGGTTTTGCACGGTCAGCAGGCTGTCCGCCTCGCCCTGCTCCTCGCCGCTATACAGGCACAGAAATTTTGCCCGGCCATCAGGGTTAAGTGACACACAATGCCCGGCTTGCCCGCCCGGATACCAGCCCTTCAGCGTCCAGTGCCCTGGCCCGCCCGCGAATAATATGCCGCCGCCGAGATTCGTCGCCAGCGACTCAAAACTGCCGGCATAGGTCACATAGGCGTCATTGGCATCCGCGCTGGTAAGGTGCCCATAGATCACGCTTTGCAGCGTAATGCCCAGCCCCAGCCCCGCGCCGCCGTAATCCTGGCTGGGGTAACCGGGCAGCGTGGTGCATTGATGCGCGAACCCGCCGCCCGGGCCAGATGCGCCGCCGCATACCAGTGGCAGAAACGCCGCCTGCTCCGCCCCGCTCAACGCCCGCGGGCCGTGATTCGCCACCGGCTGCGGCGCCGTTTGCCCGGCCGTGCCGCCCGGCCGCGCGTGTGGCCAGAGCAGCAACAACCCGCCGCCAACAATAGCAAGCAGCGAAAACAGCGAGGCAAGGCGCTTCATCGAAAACTCCCGAATCGTTCCACAACATGGCTTGCCCCTTTTCCCGGCAGCAGTAAACAGGACGCACGGTAAGGTTTTGGAAGGGTAGGCAAAATGGTCCTGCGGCGTGTTCTGCTTGGCGGTTTGCCCGCTCTGCTCACCGGCTGCGCCGCGTGGCAGGCTCCCGGCTACAACCTGCCGCCGCTGCCCGCGCCGCCGCCCGGGCCCTACGCGCTCGGCCCCGGCGATGTGCTGAGCATTCGCATTTACGACCAGAGCCAGATGTCCGGCACCTATCATGTGGACGATAGCGGCTATGTCGACCTGCCGCTGCTCGGGCTCGTTGAGGCCGGGGGTGGCAGCGCCAATGCGCTTTCCATCCGCATCGCCCGGGCGTTGCAGGCCGGGCAGCTCATCCTCCACCCCTCCGTCGCGGTCGAGGTCTCCACCTACCGGCCCTTTTATATTCTGGGCGAGGTTACCACCCCCGGCCAATACCCATACCGCCCGGGCATGACAGTCCTGACCGGGATTTCCATCGCTGGCGGGTTCACCTACCGGGCCGAGACCGCCTATGTGGGGGTTACGCGCAATATTGGCGGCAGCGCCGCACAGTACCGCGCGCCAACTTCCGCGATGGTACAGCCGGGCGATGTCATCACAATCTTTGAGCGCCGTTTCTGACTCCAGCCCCGGTTTCATTCCCAAGCGCACGGCGTTCGCGTTAATCGTCGCCGGGTTCGCCACCTTCGTGAACATGTGGTGCACCCAGGCCATTCTGCCGGTGCTGGCGCAAAGCCTGCGCGTCTCGCCAGCCCTCACCGGCTACACCGTCACTGCCCCGCTGCTGGCCACCGCCGCCATGGCCCCCCTCATCGGCATGGTCTCGGACCGTTTCGGGCGGCGGATCTTCATTCGCGGCGCCGCCCTACTGCTGGTCATTCCCACCGTGCTGGCGGCATTTTCCACCAGCCTTGGCATGCTCATCGCCTGCCGCTTCGCGCAGGGGCTGTTGCTGCCCTTCATCTTCACCATCGTCATCGCCTATATCTCGGACGAGATGAGCCCCGCCAATGCCATGAAGATGGTGGGCATCTACACCTCCGGCACCATCAGCGGTGGGTTTTCCGGGCGGCTGATCGTGGGTTTCGTCACCGCCCTGTTCAACTGGCGGGCCGGGTTTCTGGCCATCGGCCTCATCACCCTGGCGGCGGCCCTCACCATCGTCTTGCTGTTGCCGCGGGAAAAACGCTTCACCCCCACCACCGGCATTGGTGGGGCGCTGGCCTCTTTTCCCAACCACCTCTCCAACAAGCGGCTGCTGGGCACTTATGCGGTGGGGTTCGGGGTGCTGTTCACCCTCACCAGCGTGTTCACTTTCATCAATTTCCGCCTGGCGGCAGCGCCTTATTACCTTGGCCCGGCAGCACTGGGGGCTATCTTCGTCGTGTATCTCGGCGGGGTTGCGGCCAGCCCGGTGGCAGGAAGGCTGAGCGCCAGGCTGAACCGGCGGATGCTGATGGCCGGCTGCACGGGGCTAATCTTGGCCGGGCTGGCGCTTACGCTGTTTGCCTCGCTCTGGGTTATCTGCCTGGGGCTGCTGCTGGTCTGCCTTGGCGTATTCCCGCAGCAGACTTTGGCCACCGGCTTTGTCGGCATCGCCGCGCGCGGGGCAAAATCCACCGCTGTCGGGCTTTA
>JAGWZS010000271.1 GCA_018971905.1 Rhodospirillales bacterium
GCGCCGGATTTCAGCCGCATCACCACATTGCATTTGCCAGCGGGCAGGCGCCGCCCGGCGTAAATGAACCCCCAGAAGCCCAGTGCGTGCGGCATGGCAAGCTTGGCGACCTGATCGGCATCTGGCCTGCACACCCGCGCCAGGCTGGCGGCGGAAAACGCGATCGACCAGCCCGCCACGTAAAGCTCTACACTGTCCAGCCGGTCCAGTGAATCGTTCACCCATCCGGCAACAAACAAACCGCCCGCGCCGGAAAGCATGATTGTATCCACCGCGCCCAGCGGCGTATGCGGCGCTTCGCCCGTGCTGCCCGGCCGGGCAGTAATGATGATCTTATCGCGCGGCAAATCCCGCGGCGCCATGGCCAGCCTGCCTTCGGCGCGGCCATAATGCTCGTAATGCTCCCGGGCGGAGCTGAACTTGCCTTCCGCTACCGCCACCAGAACGTCGGGGTTCAGGCGCAGATAGGTTTCTTCATCGAATTCCGGCAGCGGCGCGGGCGGCGCTTTTCCAGCCTTGCCCGTCGTTGCGTTATTCATGCCACCCTCCACAAAGCCGCGCCCGCACCAGCCCAGACGCTAACTTTATCACGCATCCGGCACAAGCCAGGGCCTTATTGTTTGGGCCGCTTCACCTCGTTTAGAAACCCGCCAACATCGCCGGCTATGTTGAACGTGAAATCACACGGCAAAATCGAGCCCCGCTCCACCGGGTAGTGCAGGCTGCTCAGCGCCAGATAAATACCTCCGGGCGCCAGCGTAATCGTCTGCTTCGCCGGAATCACAAGCTGGGTCATGGGTTTGCCGTCCTTGCCCACCAGCACCGTGTTATCCGCGTCCGGGCAGCTCCAGGCGCTCAGCACATCCGGGGTCGGGCCATCGTTATGAATCTGGATAAACCCCTCAGTGGTGTTCTGCTTGCCCACAGCCTGCCAGACGGATCCGTGATCCAGACGGATATTCATGACCGGCGTGGTGGTGGCGGCAAAAGCAGAGGCAGCGCCAAGCAGCAAGGGAGCAGCCAGCAGCAGGTTACGAAGCTTCATGCAAGACTTTCATATTTCTCAAGTTGCCAGGACCGGGGTTCTTTTGCCGCGATTGCGTACCATTCGGCAACCAGCGGGTGCGCCCGCACGGCGTCGCAATAGGCTTTCGCACCCGCCGAGAGCGGCGGCGCATAGGTGAGCAGCCGCGCCACCACCGGGGCATACATGGCATCCGCAGCATTAAACCCCGCGCCGAACAGATACGGCCCGCCAGCGCCAAACTGCGCCCGCGTCTCTGCCCAAATGACCTCTATCCGCGCGATATCAGCCAGGCTTTCCGGGTTCTGCCCCAGCCCAGCGTAGTCCCGGCCCAGATTCATCGGCATCGCCATACGCAAGCCTCTAAACCCGGAATGCATCTCCGCGGCGATGGACCGCGCCCGCGCCTTCGCCACACGCCCGGCGGGCCACAAGGCCGGGCTTATGTCCGCGCAATATTCAGCGATGGCGAGGCTCTCCCACACCTTCGCGCCATCATGCTCCAGGTATGGCACAAGGCCGCTGGGGGAAATTTTCTTCACCTCGGGCGAATCTCCTCCCGCCAGCGGCACAAAAACCTCCTCCGCCTGCAAACCGGCAAGCCGCACCAGCAGCCAGCCGCGTAAAGACCAAGACGAATACCGCGCCGTACCCAGATAAAGCTTTGCCGCCATGCCATACCTCCGCGCGGCACTATAGCCCCGGCGCCGCGCCGCATGATAGAGGCGAGCATGGCGCGGATCGCAACGCAATGGGCCGGGCTGCGGCTAAACCGGCCGCTGGTAATGGGGATTTTGAACGTCACCCCGGATTCATTTTCCGATGGCGGGCGGCATTTCAGCCCACAGGCCGCCATTGCGGCGGGTCGGCGGATGCGCGCGGAAGGGGCCGATATTCTGGACATTGGCGGAGAGAGCACCCGCCCTGGCGCCGCCCCCGTTTCAGCCGATGCTGAAATCGAGCGGATCACGCCTGTCATCCGCGCCCTGGCTGCCGAGGGCGCTGTCATCTCACTCGATACCCGCAACGCCGCGACCATGGCAGCCGGGCTGGATGCCGGGGCGCGCATCATAAACGATGTCTCTGCCCTGCGGCACGACCCGGCCGCTCTAAAACTGGCAGCAAGGCGCGCCTGCCCGGTGGTGCTGATGCATATGCGCGGCACCCCGGAAACCATGAACAGCCTCGCCGAATATGATGACGTGGCAGATGAGGTGACAACCGAACTCACCACTCTGCGGGATGCAGCGCTGGCCGCGGGCGTGCGGCCTGAAAATATCTGCCTGGATCCCGGCTTGGGCTTCGCCAAGCGCGGCGCGCAGAACATCGCCCTGCTGCGAGCCACAAACCGGCTGGCGGCGCTGGGCCACCCGTTGCTC
>JAGWZS010000272.1 GCA_018971905.1 Rhodospirillales bacterium
CTGGTGGTCCGATGATTTCCACGCCCTGCAGGTGTGGCGCGGTAGCATCGCGGCCCCGGCCCTGAAGCCACGCGGCACGGAAGTCGCGCGTACCGACCTTATGGATTTGGAGGAGCGCGGCACGGAAAACATCGTGCGGCTGTTTCTGGGCCAGGAAGCCGCTGCCTTGCGCGCCCTGGCCGCCGCATCCCCCGCCCTCGCCCGGCTAATCGATAGCGTGGCGGCACGGCTCTCCGCTGGCGGGCGGCTGTTTTATGCCGGGGCAGGCACATCCGGGCGACTTGGCTTGCTAGATGCGGTGGAGTGCCGCCCCACCTTCGGGGTGGAACCCGGCCTCATCATTCCGCTGCTGGCGGGCGGGCCAGGCGCGTTCATCCAGGCGGCGGAAGGCGCCGAGGATAACGAAGCTGCCGCGCGCGCCACGCTGGATGAGCACGGCTTCAACGCCAAGGACGCGCTGGTCGGCATCGCCGCCTCCGGCGCCACGCCCTTCACCCTGGCCGCGCTGCGCCACGCCACCAGCCTGGGCGGGCTGACCGGCGCCATCGTGAACAATGCGGGCACCGCCATGGCCAGAGCCGCGCAAATAGCGGTGGAGATCCTCTCCGGCCCGGAGATTATCGCCGGGTCCACGCGGCTTTCCGCCGGGTCCACCGAAAAAATCGCGCTGAATATCCTGTCCTCGGCGGTAATGGTCCGGCTCGGCAAAACCTACGGGCCGTTCATGGTGGATATGCGCGCCAGCAACACCAAGCTGCGAAACCGCGCGCTGCGCATGGTGATGGCGCTGACGGATGCGGATGAACAGCGCGCAAGCCTTGAACTGGAAGCCTGTGGAATGCATGTTAAACTGGCCGTGCTGGCCATAAGGCTTGGCTTGGCGCCGGAAGCGGCCCGGGAAAAGCTGGCGGCGGCGGGCGGCTCGCTGCGGCGAGCTTTGCTGTAACGGTCTGGCAGGGCGACGGATGAGGCCGGGAACATGATCGGTTTGGCGCGAAAAGCGGATGATTTTATCATCGACCAGTTGCTGCAACCGGGCGTGGACCGGGCAGAATGGTGGCTGGGGGTGAAGCTGTTTACCCTCGCGCGGGGTTGCACTGTGCTGGGCGCCCTGGCCGGGCTGGCCTGGATAAAATTGTTCGACCGCGCCTATTCATCGGATTTCTTCGAGGACATGCTGTGCCTCGCCATCATGGCGGGTGCTGCCTATGTGCAGATCAACACCCAGCAGGCACGCGGCGCACGGGGCGCGAACACGGCCCCCGCCGTGCGGCTTACGGGCTTGCTATGGCGCACCCTCTGGCTGCTGGACCTTGTGCTTTTCGTAACGCAATGGCCGCTCCAGGGGCATACACAGCTCATCTGGAATTTTATCTGGACGCTGCTGCTCGTGCTGCCCTACTGGCTGATCTGCTGCCACGAGGCGCCGCCGCGCGAATACCGCAGCACCTTGCGCTATGCCACGGTGCCGGCGCGTTAAGCCAGCCCGGTCGCGTTAACTTTTCCGGGACACCGTGAACTGCGCCAGGGCCTGCAGCAAAGCCGCCCGCTCGCCGAATATATCCAGATGTCCGGCCGCCTGCTCGGCCAGCTTCTGCGCCTGCGCCCTGGCGCGCTCCAGCCCTAAAATCCGCACCATCGTGGCCTTGCCCGCCGCGGCATCCTTGCCAGCGCTTTTACCCATCTCTTCGGCCGTTGCGGTTTCATCCAGCACGTCGTCGTAAATCTGGAAGGCGGCACCAAGATCCCGCCCGTAAGCCATGATGGCCTGGCGCTGCGGGGCTGGTGCCCGCCCCAAAATGGCCCCCGCCTCGGCGGCATATTGTATCAGCCGCCCGGTTTTGAGCGCCTGCAGCCGGGTGATCTCCGGGCCGGTGAGGTCCTTGCCCTCTGATTCCATGTCGATCATCTGCCCGCCGACCATGCCGCGCATGCCCGATGCGCAGGCCAGCGCCAGCACCAGCTCAATACGTGCCTCAGGGTCGGCATGGGTGTCTTCCTCGGCCAGCACCTCGAAGGCGCGGGTTTGCAGCGCATCCCCCGCCAGAATGGCGGTGGCTTCGTCGAATTTTTTGTGGCAGCTCGGCTGGCCACGGCGCAGATCGTCATCGTCCATCGCCGGCAGATCATCATGCACCAAGGAATAGGCGTGCAGCATTTCTACCGAGGCCGCCACGCGCGCCGCACAGGTGCGGTTGACAGAGAACAGCTTCGCCACCTCCATCACCAGAAACGCGCGCATCCGCTTGCCGCCATTCAGCACGGCATAGCGCATCGCCTCCACCAGCCTGGCCTCGGCACCGGCGGGCACCGGCAGCAGCGCCTCCAACTGCGCTTCCACCAGGCGGGAGGTTTCAGCCAGCGCCTGGGCCAGCGTGTCTGGTTTGCGC
>JAGWZS010000273.1 GCA_018971905.1 Rhodospirillales bacterium
GCAAGATGCGCGTAGGCCGGATGCCAGGGCAGCAGCCCAGGGCCAAACCAGACCAGGAAAAACAGCAGGGGTTCCCCGGGTTTGAACCCGCCTCCGGCCAGGCGCTGTTCCACCAGCAAGGCCACGGCAAGGCTGGTGCCCAGCAGATCGTACACATGCAGGTACGGGCTGGCGAGGGCGGAAAGGATGAGCAGCACGGGCACGGAACAAGTGAACAGCGCGGCCAGGACACAGGCAACCGAAACCAGCCCCTGCACCGCGAAGGCGCCCTGCAGCCCCGCCAGCGGCTTGATGGTGGCGAACACGCTGATCAGCCCGGCCGCGAAATCCTTCGGCTGGCCGGTGAGCAGCACGTTACTCATGATCGGGCTGGTGTAATGAAAGAACCCCGCCCATGCCGCCGGGCCGAACGCCCAGAGCGAGGCTCCCGCCAGCCCCAGCGCCGCCAGGGCCGCATAGCAAAACGCCAGGGGCGCCCGGCGCAGCAGATAAAACGGCAGCACCAGCCCCAGCTGCGGCTTGAAGCTGGCCAGCCCGATCAGCGCCCCACCCAAACGCGGGCGAGTTTGCGCCAGCAGCAGCCCGCCGCCGATGAGCGCTGTCATCAACGCCGCATTCTGGTGCTCCATGGCGCTTTCCAGCGTGGCCGGGGCCAGCAGCATGGCGGCAACAAACCACCAGCCTTTCCCCGCCAGCCGCAGCACGGCGGCCATAAGCATGAGGCTCAGCGCATCAAAACTGAGCACTGCGGCCCAGGGGGAAAGCCAGCCGAACGCGGCGGCGATGAGCCCGTAGCTCGGCGGGTAGCTCCAGAGATGATAAGGCAGATGCCCATACATGCCCTGCAGGAAGCTCTGATAGGCTTCATGGTCGAACAGCACCGGCAACTGGTGGTGCAGATACAAAAAACCCCCGGCCCAGAAATCCAACCCATCGCGCAGGGCCTTGCCGGCATAGCCCTGACACTCGCCCCATAGAATCGCGGCACCTTCCGCCAGCGAGGGCAGGGTGCATAAGACAACGATGAGGGCCAACTTAAACCGGGGCGAGGCTTGATTTTTTTCAGGCATGTGCGCTTTAGTCCTGGCTTTCTGACGCCTTGAAAGCATATCCATGATTTCCGCGCTAATGCCCAATTTTTCCCGGGCCGATATCGCCTTCGACCACGGCCACGGTGCCTGGCTGTTCGATACGCAGGGGCGGCGTTACCTGGATTTCGGCGCGGGCATCGCCACCAGCTCGCTTGGCCATGGGCACCCGCATCTGGTGCAGGCCATTGCCGCGCAGGCAGCGAAGGTGATTCACGTCTCCAACCTGTACCGCATGCCGCAGGCGGAGCAGCTGGCGGCGCGGTTTGTGGCGGCCAGCTTCGCGGACAGCGTGTTCTTCTGCAATTCCGGCGCGGAGGCGAATGAGGGGCTGGTGAAGGCCATGCGCAAGGCGCAGTCCGATGCCGGGCACCCGGAGCGCACGCGGATTATTTGCTTCGATGGCGCGTTCCATGGCCGCACGCTGGCGATGATCTCCGCCACCGGCAACCCGAAATATCTGGCGGGCTTCGGCAAGAAGGTGGACGGGTTCGACCATGTGCCCTTCAACAACCTGAGCGAGGTGCGTAACGCCATCACCGCCGAAACGGCGGGGATTCTGGTGGAGCCCATCCAGGGTGAAGGCGGCATCCGCGCGGCGGATGAGGCGTTTCTGCGGGGCTTGCGCGCCACCTGCGACGAGTTCGGGCTGTTTCTGGGCTTTGATGAAGTGCAGACCGGCATGGGCCGCACCGGCAAGCTGTTCGCGTATCAATGGAGCGATGTGGAGCCGGATGTGATGAGCCTGGCCAAGGGCATTGGCGGCGGTTTCCCGATGGCGGCCCTGCTGGCCAAGGAGCAGGTGGCCCGCGCGCTGGTGCCGGGCAGCCATGGCACCACTTTTGGCGGCGGGCCGCTGGCCTGCGCCGCCGGCAATGCGGTGCTGGACGTGATTCTGGCCGATGGCTTCCTCGAGCAAATGAACGAGGTGGCCGCTTATCTGCGCGCCGGGCTGGTGGCGCTGGTGGCGCGCCATGGCAGCGTGTTTACCGAAGTGCGTGGCACCGGGCTGCTGCTGGGGCTGAAATGCGCCGTGCCAAATGGCGATGTGCAGGCACAGGCCATGCGCCAGGGCCTGCTGAGCGTGGCCGCGGGCGAAAATGTGCTGCGCCTGCTGCCGCCGCTGATCATCACCCGCGCTGAGTGCGACGAGGCGCTGGCGATGCTGGACAAAACCGCGCAAGCCCTGACGATGGAGATCGCGAAATGAGTGCCGCGCTGCGCCTGCCGGAATCCGGCCCCCGGCATTTTCTGGATTTGAAGGATTTCTCCAGCACGGAACTGCGGGCGCTGCTGGA
>JAGWZS010000274.1 GCA_018971905.1 Rhodospirillales bacterium
GCCGCCGGGCGCGGGCAGGCGGGGTCTTCCAGCATGGTCAGCAGATGAAACAAGGCCGTTGGCGCATTGCCGATGGCCACCACTGCCCCGCCCAGATGCGGCCGCCACAGCTCCAGCGCCGCGGCGCTGCGGGTGGTGCCCAGCTGCTTGGCGAGGTCCGGCACGGCTTCATCATGCAGCGTGCAGATGATGCGGTTATTCGCGGGCAGGCGCGGGCGGGTAATGCCCTCGCTCACCATCCGCGCATCGCAGAGAATCGGCGCCCCATCAGCCAGCGCGGCGCGGGCCTGGTCCACCATGCCGGGGGTGAACACCACATGCCGTTCCAGCCCCACCAGCCCCAGCGCGTGGATCATCCGTACCGCAACGCCTTCTTCCTCCGGCGTGAAGCGGGAAAGCTCCGCCTCCGCCCGGATGATGGCGAAAGACTGGCGGTAGATGGCGGCGCCATCGGTTTCGTAAGCGTGGGGCATCACTCGGTTCCAAATACCCGGCCGGGGTGGCGGAGCAGCCACGCCGGGTCAAGCCCCGCGCCGTTCAGGGTGAAGCCGCCAGCTCCGGCGACCAGCGTGAAATCCGCCGGGGCCGGGTGTGCGCAACCTTTGGCGCAGCCGGAAACATGCAGCGTTTTCCCTTCTGGCAGATGCGCCGCCAGCCCCGCCGCCAAATCCCGCACAGGCGCGAAGCCTTCAGCGCAGTTGGGCGCGCCTGTGCAGGCGAACACGCGCAGCATCGGGTCGTCAGGGTTGAGAATGATACCTGGCAGGGCAGGAGGCGTCTGCACGCCGGGCAGCAGCGCCATGCGCCAGGGGGTGAGGCGGATTTCACCCAGCCGCGCCAATGTTTCTACTGGAATCTCCCCAAAGACGAATCCCACCAGCATTCCGGTTTCGCACGGGCCTGGCACCTGGGGCGCCATACTGGCGGGCTGATTGGGGAAAAGCTGGCGCATCCGTCTTCCGCCTTGCGCCAGGAACCATTCCGCCATGGCTTTCATGCGCGGGATGGCGGTTGCCTCCGTCACCTCCTCTCCGGTCTGCTCGCCATCCGCCCGCACCAGCAGCTGCCCCGCCGCGTTACGCTCCAGTCGTACATCGGCGGACACATCCCCCAGCACTGGCCGCGCCCCGGTATCGATGGCGAAGCCAAACTTGCCCGGCAAAACCGGAAACTCCGGCAGCGCCTGCGCCAAGGCATGGGCCAGCTTCAATGTGCCGTCATCCGCTTGCCAGAAAGGCGTGAGGATGATGTTGCGGGCGGTTTCCGTTGCTTCATCGGTATCGAGCAGCCCCAGCTCCGCCAGCCCGCGCAGCACAATCTCGTGGCGCTCCGGCCTGACCCCCCGCATTTGCAGATTGGCCCGTGATGTCAGGCTGATCCGGGCTTGGCCCTCCTCCCGCGCCAGCGCCGCCAGTCCATGTGTTTGCGCGGCGCTCAAGCGCCCCTCCGGCGGGCGGATGCGGAGAATCAGCCCATCTTCCGCCATCATTGGCCGCCACGCACCTGGGCACCAGCCTTTCACAATCATGGCGCCTCCAAAGCCGCGATGATGGCGTTGTTACGTGTCTCCCACAGCCCCGCAGCGCGCAGCCTGGCGAACACATCGCGCATTCGTGCCAGCGCCGCCGGGTTTTCCGCTGCCAGAAACGCCGCCACCTCGGCCTGGCCCAAGGTCGCCTCGAAATACAAATCGAACAAATGCCCCGGCACGGCCCGCGCCAGATTGGCGAAGGCCGCCATATGGTCCAGCGTGGCCGCCAGCTCTGCCCCGCCCCTGAAGCCATGGCGCATCATGCCGCCGACCCAGGCCGGATTTGCTGCTCTGGCACGCACCACCTTGGCGATTTCCTCATTCAGCAACCGGGCACGCGGCGCGTCCGGCCTTGTCGCGTCCAGATGGTAAAGCGGCGGCGCATTTACCCCCAGCGATTCCAGCGCCGCGACAACCCCGCCCTCATGCGCCGCATAATCCGCCGCCAGCAGCACATCCGTCTCCGGCAGGTCCTGCACATGCACGAACCCATCCGTGCCCCGCAGCCGCTCCCGCAGCGCCCCGGATGTTTCATGTGAAACACCATCCGTGCCGATGGACCATGCCGCCCCTGCCAGCCAGGCTTGCGCCGCCTCTGCCCGCGCCTCTTCGGTAAAGATCACCGGTGCATCGCCCATATTCAGCCCGTACACACCTGGGCGCGGCCCGAACACGCGCGGCCCCCGCGTAACATACGGGTTCTCCCCATCCATCTCCTCCCGCGCCGCCAGCGCCTCCGCCCCCGCCGCGAATAGCTGCGCCAGATGCGAGAACACATCCCGGAACAGCCCGGAGATCCGCAACGTCACATCGATGCGCGGGCGCCCCAGCAAGGCGGG
>JAGWZS010000275.1 GCA_018971905.1 Rhodospirillales bacterium
ACGTTCTTCCAGGGCATTCCATTTTCCAGCACCAGCAGGCGCTTGTCTTCCGCCGCCTCATGCGCGGCCAGCACCAAAGCCTCCGCCTGCAATTTGGCGCGCTGAATATCCACCTGGCGGGCGAGCACGCCTTCCACCATGGCGGCGGCCTGCTGGAAGGCGTCGTCCCCGGCGGTGGGGCCATTGGCCTCCGAGCTGTCCCAGGGCGGGTTGAAATCCCCCACCAGCCCGGCGAGGTCCAGTGAGTTGCGCACCACAGGGCCGGTGGCGGAAACGCCGTTATCGATCTCGTCGATCCGCTTCACCAGCTTGCCGTCCAGCGCATTGGCGATGGCGGGGGCGAAGGCGGCGGCATCCGGTGCCAGCAGGGCCGTCACGGCGCGCTCCCCGTAAACCTGCCAGATAAGCCCGGCGGAGGAGAACGGCGTGCCATCCTCCCGCGTGGGGGCGCCGATCTGGTGATGGTCGAAGCGGTTGGCGGCCTCGTCGAAGATGCTGCCAACATCAAAAACGATATCGCCGGTTTCGATGAGCTCCTGCTTGCGGGTGCGCAGCAGAACATGGTCCTCGCCGGGCTTGGAGAGGCCGAGTGCCAGGCGCAGCACGGCGTAGGCAAACACCTCGTCGCAATGGAACTTGCCGCTATGGGTGATAAGCAGCGGGATTTTTTTGCCGGTCATGTGAATCCTTAACTATGCAGGCCGGGGGCTTCCTGCCCCGTGCGTGCGACATATTCGGTGTAGCCGCCATCATATTGATGCAGGCCCTCGGGGGTGAGTTCCAGCACGCGGTTGGAAAGGGCGCTAAGAAAATGCCGGTCGTGGGAAACGAACAGCATGGTGCCTTCATAATTTGCAAGCGCCTTGATGAGCATTTCCTTGGTGGCGAGGTCGAGATGGTTGGTTGGCTCGTCCAGCACCAAAAAGTTCGGCGGGTCGAACAGCATCAGCGCCATTACCAGCCGGGCTTTCTCGCCACCGGAGAGTACCCGCACGCGCTTTTCCACCTCATCGCCAGAGAAGCCGAATGCACCGGCAAGGGCGCGCAGGCTGCCCTGGCCCGCATGGGGGAAGGCGTTATCCAGGGCTTCAAACACGGTGGCCTCGCCATCCAGCAAATCCATGGCGTGCTGGGCGAAATAGCCCATCTTCACGCTGCCGCCGAGGGTGACGCTGCCCGCATCCGGCGCGGAGCTGCCGGTGACGAGTTTGAGCAAGGTGGATTTGCCCGCACCGTTGATACCCAGCACGCAAGCGCGCTCCTTGCGGCGGATCAGCAGGTCCAGATTGTTATAAATGGTTTTGCTGCCATAGGCTTTGGAAACACCACGCAGATTGGCAACATCATCGCCCGAGCGCGGGGCGGGTTTGAAGTCGAACTCGATGGTCTGGCGGCGCTTGGGCGGTTCCACGCGCTCTATCTTGTCCAGCTTTTTCACCCGGCTTTGCACCTGGGCGGCGTGGGAGGCGCGGGCCTTGAACCGCTCGATAAAGGCGATCTCCTTGGCCAGCATCGCCTGCTGGCGCTCAAACTGCGCCTGCCGGTGCTTTTCGTTCAACGCCGCCTGGCGGGCGTAGAATTCATAATCGCCGGAATAGCTGTTGAGATTGCCCGCATCGATCTCAATCACCTTGTTGATGATGCGGTTCATGAATTCGCGGTCGTGCGAGGTCATCAGCAATGCGCCGTCATAGCCAGCCAAAAATTGCTCCAGCCAGATCAGACTCTCAAGGTCCAGATGGTTGGAGGGTTCGTCCAGCAGCATCACGTCCGGCCGCATGAGCAGGATGCGGGCCAGGGCGACGCGCATTTTCCACCCGCCGGAGAGGCGGCCGACATCGCCTTCCATCATCTCCTGCGAGAAGCCGAGCCCGTGCAGAACCTCGCGGGCCTTGGCATCCAGCGCGTAGCCGCCCAGCTCCTCAAAGCGGGCCTGCACCTCGCCGAAGCGCTCCAGAATGGCTTCCATCTGCTCGAACTTGTCCGGGTCGGCGAGGTCGGCTTCCAATTGGGCCAGCTCGGCTGCCACCTCGCTCACCGGCCCGGCGCCATTCATCACCTCCGCCACGGCGCTGTGGCCGGACATTTCGCCCACATCCTGGCTGAACAGGCCGATGGTGATGCCTTTATCGGTTAAAATCTGCCCTTCATCCGGCTCATCCTGGCCGGTGATGAGGCGGAAAAGTGAGGATTTGCCCGCCCCGTTGGGGCCGACCAAGCCGATCTTCTCGCCCTTCTGCAACGCCGCCGACGCCTCGATAAAGATCAGGCGGGGGCCGTTCTGCTTGCTGATATTGTCCAGGCGGATCACTTAAAAACCTCGGCGGTGGGAAACTGCCGGGGGTCTTAGAGCAAGTTGGCC
>JAGWZS010000276.1 GCA_018971905.1 Rhodospirillales bacterium
AGCGCGGCGCGGGCTGTTTCGTCACCCGTCGCGGCGCGGGCGGGCAGGGCGCTGGCGTCCGTATGGTCTGGCCCGTCGCAGTCGCGCGCCAGAGCGGGGCCAGCAAGGTAGAGTTCCAGACAACCCGCCTGCCCGCACCAGCAGCCCGGTAGCGGCAGCTCATCTGGCCGTGGCCATGGCAAGGGGGTATGGCCAAATTCGCCCGCCAGGCGGTGGCGGCCTTCCAGAATGGCGCCATTCACCACAATACCCGCACCGGTACCGGTGCCCAGAATCACGCCGAACACCACGCCGCAGCCCGCCCCCGCGCCGTCCGTGGCTTCGGAGAGGGCAAAGCAGTTCGCGTCGTTGGCCACGCGCACCGGGCGGCCCAGCAGGGCGGCGAGGTCGCGGTCGAACGCATGGCCGTTCAGCGCGTTGGAATTGGCGTTCTTCACCAGCCCGGTGGCAGGCGAGATGCAGCCGGGAATGCCCACGCCCACGCTGGCGGGGCCGGTTTCCTGCTCAGCCTCGGCCACCATCTCCACGATGGTGCGCAAGGCGGATTCATACCCCGTGGGGGTGGGGCGGCGGCGGCGCAGCAGGGGCGTGCCGGCCTCGCCCAACACCATAATCTCGGTTTTGGTTCCGCCTAAATCGATGCCGATGCGATGTGCCATGGCCCGGTTCTGAGCCGAAATGCTGGCTTGCTCAAGCCCATATGAAGGCGCATGTTTCTGGCATGAGCGAATGCCTGATTGATGCGCAATACCAAAAATCGCCCATCCCCGTGCTGCGGGCGGCGCGGGCGTTGCGGGGGCTGGCGCCAGGAGAAAAGCTGCGGATTCTGGCAACAGACCCGGCGGCGCTGGCCGACATCAGAGAATTCTGCCACACCACCGGCCACGCCCTTATCGCCGCCAGCGAGAGCAAGGGCGTGTTCAGTTTTTCCATCAAATGCCAGCGAGTAGATAAATGAGCGTCGCAGTTTTTACCCATCTGGTGGCCCTGGAGCATGATACAGGCCCGCACCACCCTGAATGCCCGGACCGGCTGCGTTATGTGCTGCGCGCCCTGGAGGCGCCCGAATTTGCTCCGCTGCTGCGCGAGGAAGCGCCGATGGCCACGCGTGAGCAGCTGATAGCCGTGCATGATCCGGCGTTTGTGGACGCGATTTTTGCCCTGCCGCAGGACCGGATGATCGCCATAGACGGTGACACCATTTTCAGCCCCGGCACGCTGGAAACCGTGCTGCGCGGCGCCGGTGGCGCCGTGGCGGCGGTGGATGTGGTGATGCAGGCCAAGGCCAAGGCCGCCTTTGTGGCCATGCGCCCGCCCGGCCACCATGCGGAAACAGACCGCGCGATGGGCTTCTGCTTCTTCAATAATGTTGCCGTGGCGGCCCGCCACGCCCAGGCGAAATGGGGGTTAAAGCGCGTGGCGGTGGTAGATTTTGATGTGCACCATGGCAATGGCACGCAGGAGATTTTCTACCAGGACCCGACGGTGCTGTACGCGTCCTCGCATCAGTCTCCGTGCTTTCCGGGCACCGGCTCAAAATCTGAAACCGGGGTGGGCAATATCTTCAACATGCCGCTGCCGCCGGGCGCTGGCAGCAAGGAGTTCAGGGACGCGTGGCGGGAAGGCATTTTGCCGGATCTGCGGGCCTTCGCGCCGGAGCTGCTTATCATCTCCGCCGGGTTTGATGCCCATGCGGCCGACCCGCTGGCGCAGCTGCAATTGCAGGTGCCGGATTATACCTGGATCACGCAGGAGCTGCTGGCCGTGGCGGATGAATGCTGCCCGGGTCGGGTCGTTTCCGTTCTCGAAGGCGGGTATAACCTTGAGGCGCTTGCCCAAAGCTGTGCGGCGCATGTGCGGGGGCTTATGCGGCTCTGAACGGCCGTGGTTGCGATTCCGGCAAGGCGCGGATAGGGAGGCTGCATGACGAATAATTCCGACATTGCCGCGATGTCTTTCGAAGAGGCATTGGCAGCACTTGAGGCGATTGTGCGCGGGCTCGAATCTGGCCAGCAAAAGCTGGAGGAGGCGATTACGGCGTATGAGCGCGGGGCGGCCCTGAAAAAACACTGTGAGGAAAAGCTGGCCCATGCCGAGGCGCGGGTGCAGGCGATTGTGGCGCGGGCGGATGGCTCGCTGGCCTTGAAGGACGGGGAATAAAATGGCGCTTGATGTGGTGCGCAAACCAGACACGCTGGCCCAGGCGCTGGCTGAAACCTCCCGCCTGGTGGAAGCGCAGTTGGAGGCGCTGCTGCCGGTGCCCGCCGGTGCCGAGGCCAGGCTGGTGGAGGCGATGCGCTATGCCGTGCTGAATGGCGGCAA
>JAGWZS010000277.1 GCA_018971905.1 Rhodospirillales bacterium
ACCGGCACCGCCAGCTCCTTCGCAATCGCCTTCAGCCCTTGGGTGATCTGGCTGATCTCCAGCACCCGGCTCTCCGGCCTGGTGCCCAGGGATGGCCGCATGAGCTGAAGGTAGTCCACGATGATCAGCCCCAGCCCTTGGGTGCGCTGCAAACGGCGGCAGCGCGTGCGCAGGGCCGAGAGCGTGATGGCCGGTGTATCGTCGATCACCAGCGGAATATCCGCGATCTCACGGCTCACCCGCACGAAAATGTCGAAATCCTTGGTGGAGATTTCACCGCGGCGGATTTTATCGCCGGAAACCCGCGCCTCTTCGGCCAGCAAACGGGTGGCAAGCTGATCCGCGCTCATTTCCAGCGAAAAAATCGCCACGCATTGCTTGGCCATGGCGTTGGGGTTTTCCGCCCTGGCGTTGGCCAGCATCGCCTTGGCCGCGCCAAAGGCAATTTTGGTGGCCAGGGCGGTTTTGCCCATGCCCGGCCGCCCGGCCAGAATAATCAGGTCCGATTTATGCAACCCGCCGGTGCGCTTGTTCAGGTCGCGCAACCCGGTGTCCAGCCCGGAAACCGAGCCCTGGTTGCGGAACGCCTTTTCCGCCAGGTCGATGGCCGCAATCAGCGCATCGTGGAAGGAAATGCCCTTGCCCTCGGCCCCGCCCTTGGTGGCAAGGCTGAACAGCGCCTGCTCGGCTTTTTCAATCTGCGCGGCGCCATCCAGCTCCGGCTCGGCGGCAAAGGCGTCATTCACCGTCACCTCGCCGATATCGATAAGCTGACGGCGCAGCCAGGCGTCATGAATCAGCCGCCCATAGTCTCCCGCATTGATAATGCCCACCATGGCGGAGAGCAGCTGGGCCAGGTACGCGGTGCCACCCACCTCTTCCAGCACGCCGGAATGCTCCAGCTCGGCGCGCAGCGTGATGGGGTCCGCCACCATGTTCTGCTCGCAGCGCCTGGCGATGGCCTGGAAGATCCGGCCATGGATCGGGTCGGCGAAATGCTCCGGCGTCAGAAAATCCGAAACCCGCTCATACGCCTTGTTGTTGGCCAGCAGCGCGCCCAGCAGCGCCTGCTCGGCCTGGATGTTGCTGGGCGGCAGGCGCGGCGAAAGGCCGGAGCCGGGTTCATCAAAAGAGTCCATGCGCGCGGTTCTTAACCCACCCTATCCCGGCTTGAAACATGAAACACCGGCCCGCGCCGGTGTATATCGGGGACAAGCGCCCCCGCCGGGTCAGCACAGCCTGTCCGGCACCAGCAGAATTTTCCCGGTATGGCCCGCGCGCTCCATGGCCGCATGCGCCTGCGCCGCCGCCGAAAGCGGCAGCACCATGCGCGTCACCGGCTGCACCGCGCCGGATTCCAGCAGCGGCCACACCAGCTCGCGCAGCTCCTGCGCCACCCGCGCCTTAAAATCCGCCGGTCGGCTGCGCAGCGTGGAGCCCGTGTAAACCAGGCGCTTGAGCATCACCGGCATCAGATTGATCTCCACCTTCGCCCCCAGGGCGAAAGCGATCTGCACAATCCGCCCGCCCGGCGATGCCGCCTTGATGTTCCGCTCAATGTAGGGCCCGCCGACAATATCCAGAATCACATCGGCGCCGCCTGCTTCCTTGCGGACAATTTCGACAAAATCCTCTTCCGCGTAATCGATCACCCGGTCCGCCCCCAGCGTGCGGCAAAGGTCGCAGCGCGCGGCGGGGCTGTCGGTTACGAACACCTTGGCGCCAAAGGCATGGCCAAGCTGGATGGCGGTGGTGCCAATGCCCCCCGCGCCGCCGTGCACCAGAAATGTCTCGCCCGCCTTCAGCCCGGCGCCAATGAAAATATTGCTCCACACGGTGAAGAATGTTTCCGGCAGCCCCGCGGCATCGCGCGTGCTAACCCCCTTGGGAATGGGCAGGCAATGCCGTGCATCCACCGCGCAATACTCAGCATAGCCGCCGCCATTGGTCAGCGCCGTGGCATAATCGCCCACCTGCCAGCCGCTCACCCCCTCGCCCAGCGCGACAATCTTGCCCGCCACCTCCAGGCCCAGCAGATCAGACGCACCGGCCGGCGGCGGATACAGCCCCTTGCGCTGCATAATGTCCGGGCCGTTCACCCCGGCCGCCTCCACCTCTATCAGCACCTCGCCCGCCGCGGCCACGGGGGTTGGACGGCGGCCAATGGCCAGAACCTCCGGTCCGCCAGCGCCGCGCGCCTCGGCAACCTGCATCTCATCCGGCAAGGGCATTCTCCTTGGCTCCTTATTCCTGGCGGCAAACCTGCCCGCCGATGCGCCATAGAATGAACCCAACCCCCCGGCGATGCAACCTGCGCAC
>JAGWZS010000278.1 GCA_018971905.1 Rhodospirillales bacterium
GTTCGCGCTGCCTGATCCTTCAACCCTTACCCCTTTGCCCTGGAAAAAAGAGGTGGGATGGCTTGCCTCCGATATTTATATGAATGGCCAGAAGGTGGAGCAGGGGCCGCGTAATGTGCTGCAACGCGTAACGGCCCAGGCCGCTGCCTCTGGTTACCAGATGAAAAGTGGCGTGGAGTGCGAGTTTTTTCTCACACTGCCAAACGGTTCCGCCATCTCAGACCCGCTCGATACCGGCACCAAACCCTGCTACGATGCCGGGGCGCTGCTGCGTCGTTACGATGTCATCACCGAGATTTGTGATGCCATGCTGGAGCTCGGTTGGGGTGCCTATCAGAACGACCATGAGGATGCGAACGGCCAGTTCGAGATGAACTGGAATTACGACGACGCGCTTCTCACTGCTGATCGTCATGTGTTTTTCAAATTCATGGCGAAATCCATCGCCGAGAAGCATGGCTTGCGCGCCACCTTCATGCCCAAACCTTTTCTGGGCCTTACCGGCTCAGGCTGCCACAGCCATGTCTCGCTCTGGAAGGGCGATGAAAACCTGTTTGAGGATGAGCAGGGCGAGCTTGGCGTTTCCCAACTTGGCTATCATTTCATCGGCGGTGTTATCCAACATGCTGACGCGTTGGCTGCACTCACCAACCCCACGGTAAACAGCTATAAACGCATCAATGCGCCACGCACCATTTCGGGCGCCACCTGGGCGCCGAATACGGTGACATATTCAGGTAATAACCGCACGCATATGGTGCGAATCCCGGAGCCTGGGCGGTTCGAGATGCGCCTGGCGGATGGTGCGGTTAACCCGTATCTGCTGCAGGCGTCCATCCTCGCGGCGGGGCTGGATGGCATCGCCAACAAGACCGATCCCGGCAAGCGGCTGGACATCAACATGTATACGGACGGCCATACAGTGAAGGATGCCAAGCGTCTGCCGCTAAACCTGCTGGATGCGCTGCGGGCGCTTGAAGCTTCTTCAACCCTGAAGACGTCGCTGGGTGAATCCTTCGTGCATTCCTACACCAAGCTGAAACATGGCGAGTGGAATGCCTTCTCCGCGCATCTTTCAGATTGGGAGCGCCAGGCCACGCTGGATTGCTGACCTCTCCCGGTTGTCTTGCCAGAGTGTGTCGACACATGCGATTCAAGCCATATGCTGACAAACTTATCTGCAAACTCCCCGGCTTTTGAGGCTTTACGCAAGCTGAACAACGCGCACGCGCAGGAACTGTCCTACGCGGATGAAGACCGTTTCCGGCTATTGCTGGAACGGTCTTTTCTTGCCGCGGCGATCAATGAGGCGGATGCGTTTCTCATCGCCTTCGATCAGAACGCCGATTATGACTCACCAAATTTTCTTTGGTTCCGGAGCCGATTTTTAAAATTTGTCTATATCGACCGTGTGGTAACAGATGAAGTCGCGCGCGGGCGAGGCCACGCTGCGGCACTGTATGAGGCGTTATTTCAAAAAGCCCGCTCAGCCGGCCATACGCTGGCCGTGTGCGAAGTGAATGAATATCCGCCCAACCCGGCCTCGGATGCGTTTCATGCGCGCCTGGGTTTTGTGCAGGCAGGCAGCGCGGCATTGCTGGATGGCGGCAAAAGGGTCCGTTATTTCGTCAAGGAGTTATAAAAAACCCCCGGGGGCCATGGCGCCGGGGGTTTCTTAGCTATTCAGATCAGAGCTTGGATTCGGCGTATTCGTAATTCGCCAGCTTGTTCAGATAGTTGGTGATGTAGTCGGGGCGGCGGTTGCGGAAATCCAGATAGTAGCTGTGCTCCCACACATCCAGCGCCAGCAGCACCTTGCCCTCGCCGGTGGCGAGTGGGTTGGAGCCGTTCGGGGTCTTGGTTACCTTCAGTTTGCCGTCGGCGGCCAGCACCAGCCAGGCCCAGCCGGAGCCGAACTGGCCTATACCGGCGGCCTTGAAGGCATCCTTGAAGGCATCCACGGAGCCGAAATCCTCAACCAGCTTCTTTTCCAGCTTGCCGGGAATCTTGCCGCCCTTGGGGCTCAGGTTTTCCCAGAACAGGATATGGTTCCAATGCTGACCCGCATTGTTGAACACCGGTGCTAGATCGGCCTTGTTGTATGAAAGCTTCACGATCTCCTCCAGGGATTTGCCCTGCAGATCGGCGTTTTTCTCAACAAAGCCGTTCAGCGCCGTCACATAGGCCTGGTGGTGCTTGCCGTGGTGCAGCTCCAGTGTTTCCTGGCACATGCCGGCTTCTGCCAGCGCGGAGGTGGTAAAAGGTAGGGAAGGCAGTTCAAACGCCATGATGGCACACTCCAATTTGTTTCGCCGCC
>JAGWZS010000029.1 GCA_018971905.1 Rhodospirillales bacterium
GCCATAAATTTGCCGCACGGCCAGGGTCGTTTATAGAACGTCATCATGGACCTTAAAGATCACATCCGCGGTATTCCGGACTTCCCCAAGCCGGGAATCCTTTTCTACGATATTTCAACCCTGCTGCGGCACGCCGATGCCTGGCAGGTGGCCATGGGCCGCCTTGCCAACCGGGTGCGGGCCTACCACCCCACCGTGCTGGCCGGGGTGGAGAGCCGCGGCTTTTTGCTGGCGGCACCCCTGGCGCTGAAGCTGGGCTGCGGCTTCGTGATGCTGCGCAAGCCCGGCAAGCTGCCCGGCGCCACCGTGGGGCTGGATTATGCTCTGGAATATGGCACGGACCGTATCGAGATTCAGGCCGACGCCGTTGAACCAGGCGCCCGCGTGGTGGTGGTGGACGATCTTTTGGCGACCGGCGGCACCATGGCGGCGGGCATAAAGCTGCTGCGAAGCGCCGGGGCGGAGGTTGTGGCCGCCGCCGCGATGATCGAGCTGACGTTCCTGCACGGGCGGGACAAGCTCGACGTGCCGTTCGAGGCGCTGGTTCAGTACGATAATTGACGGGTGAGCGGCGGTGCGCCATCTCCCAGGCTTTGAGGAAACGCGGAGTAAAACCAAAATGAAACGCCGGCACATGCTGGGTACCCTGGCGGCCTCTGCCCTGTTGCCGGGCATGGTGCGCGCCCAAACCGTGGCGCAACCTGCAGCCGGGCCAATGACACTGCTGGTGGCCGGCCCTGATGGCGGCCAGACCAGCCGTTGGGGCAATGCGTTCGCGCTGGCGATCTCCAATGCGTATCCTGGCACGCCCAATATTGTGGCCGAGCCCGTGGGCGGGCTGGATGGCGTGACCGGCGCCAACCGGCTGGATGCGCTGCTGGTGCCGGATGGGCACAGTGCCGCCATTCTGCCGGGGGCGGCGCTGATCGCTTATCTCACCGGTGACAGCAGGGTGCACTACGACCCCACGCACTGGACTCCTGTTCTGGCGGGATTCAATTCCGGTGTGCTGATGCTGCGCGCGCCCGCGGGGCTGGCGCCCAGGCTGGCCACATTCCAGAAAATGACGCCACTGCGCATGGGCGTGGCGCAAACGCAAAGCGGCGACCTGGCCGCCCTGCTGGCCTTGGCCCGGCTTGGCATTGCCACCGCGCCGGTGTTCGGGCTGCAGGGCAGTGCTGAAAAAACCAGCGCGTTCATCAGCGGGGCCGTGGATGCCGTGTTTATCAGCGGGGAAGGCGTGCCGGAGGATATAACCCCGCTCATAGCTTCCGGCGCGGTGCCGGCCTTTTGCCTGGGCGCGCCAGGGCCGGGCGGCGCGGTGGGGCCAGACCCGCTGTTTCCGGGCCTGCCCTTGCCCACAGCCCTTGGCCCGGCGGTGAACCCGCTGCTGGATTCCGCCTATGAAGCCGCCGCCGCCGCCGCGCGCACGGATTTTCTGCTGGTGCTGCCACGCCTGACCGACCCTTCTGCCGTGGCGCTTTGGCGCAGCGCCGCCCAGCAGGCGGCAGCCAGCCAGGCGGTGAGTGCCGCCGCCGCCGCCAGCTCAATTTCCCTGCAGCCAGCACCGGTGCTGGCCAATGCGCTCACCACCCTGGCCATTGTGCCCGCGGAGCAGCCGCAATTGCTTGCCTTTCTGGCGAAAAATTACGGCTGGCAGCCGGGCTGAGCTTGGCCAAACCGGTTAAAACCTACGTCTGCGCCGCCTGTGGCGCCGTATTCCCGAAATGGGCCGGGCGCTGCGAAACCTGCGGCGAATGGAACACGCTGGAAGAGCAGGCCGCACCCAAGGCGCTGCCCGGCGGGATGAAGGAATCATCCCGGCGCGCCGGGGCGAAGATTGAATTCGTAGGGCTGGAGGGCATAACACCCCCGCCGCCGCGTGTGCCCACCACCATTGCGGAGTTCGACCGCGTGCTGGGCGGCGGGCTGGTGCCGGCCTCTGTGGTGCTGGTGGGGGGCGACCCTGGCATCGGCAAATCCACCCTGCTGCTGCAGGCCAGCGCCGCGCTGGGCCGCGCCGGGCAGGAGGTGCTGTATATCTCCGGCGAGGAGTCGGTGGACCAGATCCGGATGCGCGCCTTGCGCCTGGGGCTTTCCAACGCGCCGCTGCATCTGGCCGCCGCCACCCAGCTGGGGGATATTCTCGCCTCGCTGCCGCAATTTCCCCATGCCAGACTGGTGGTGATCGATTCCATCCAGACCATGTGGACGGACAGTGTGGAGTCTGCTCCTGGCTCTGTCACGCAGGTGCGGGCCAGCGCGTTCGAGCTGATCCGCGCTGCCAAAACGCAAGGGTTTGCGCTGCTGCTGGTGGGGCATGTGACCAAGGAAGGCGCTTTGGCGGGGCCGCGCGTGCTGGAGCACATGGTGGATGTGGTGCTGCATTTCGAAGGTGACCGCGGCCACCAGTTCCGAATCTTACGCGGCATGAAAAACCGTTTTGGTGCCACCGACGAAATCGGCGTGTTCGAGATGACCGGCAGCGGCCTCGCCCAGGTGGCCAACCCTTCGGCTTTGTTTCTGGCGGAGCGGCGCGGCAATGTGGCGGGAAGTGCTGTGCTGGCGGGGCTGGAAGGCACTCGCCCGGTGCTGGTGGAAATTCAGTGCCTGCTGGCGCCCAACCCCGGCGGCTCCCCCCGGCGGCAGGTGATCGGCTGGGATTCCGGCCGGCTTTCCATGCTGCTGGCGGTGCTGGAGGCGCGTTGCGGGCTGAAGCTGGCCATGAACGATGTTTACCTGAATGTGGCGGGGGGGCTGCGCGTTTCCGAGCCGGCGGCAGACCTTGCCGTGGCCGCGGCGCTTATCTCGGCGGCATCCGATGTGCCGACAGACCCGGCGATGGTGTTTTTTGGCGAGATCGGGCTTTCTGGCGAGCTGCGCCAGGTGGCGCAGACCGAGCTGCGGCTGAAGGAGGCGGCGAAGCTGGGCTTTGCCCGCGCGGCCGGGCCAAAGCGCGTGGCGGGCGGCGCGGCGAAGCTGAATGTGCCGAAATCATTGTCCCTGATTGAAATCGGGCATCTGACGGATCTAGTTGGGATCATCGCCACGGGGAAAAAGCCGGGCGCCAAGAACAAGGAGGCGGAATGACCTGGGTTGATGCGGTGATGCTGGGGGTTGTGGCGCTCTCCGCCCTGTTTTCGATGGTGCGTGGCTTTGTGCGCGAAGTGCTGGGCGTGGGCGCGTGGCTTGGCGCGCTGCTGGCCTGCCTGCGGTATTATGGGCTGGCGCAGCCGTATATCGCGTCGCTGCTGCCCAAGCACCTGGCCCATTTCGCCATCTATGGCGCCATGGCGGCGGTGTTTCTGGTGGTGCTGGTTGTGCTCAGCCTCATCAGCGGCCTTATTGGCGGGCTTGTACGGGACTCCGCCCTTTCCGGCCTGGACCATTCGCTCGGGATTGTTTTTGGCGCCGCGCGCGGGGCTGTGCTGGTGTTTCTGGCTTATATCGCGCTGGGTCTGGCTGAGCCTTCCTCCGCCTGGCCAGCACCGGTTGTGAATGCGCGCTTCCTGCCGCTGGCCCAGCAGGGCGCAGTTTGGGTGGCGGGCTTTCTGCCCGCGCAGTACCGGCCGAAAATTCAACCCCTGCCCAGCCCGCAGGCACCCAGTGCCGCCACGCTGATGCAGCAGCCCGTGGTGGGCAGCGCGCTGCAAGGCAGCCCCCCCGCGGCCGGCGGAAACAGCCAGTAAACCGCCTGCCCCCGCCGCTTTACAGCAGCGGCCCGAACCCGCGCCGGTGATGCGGCGTGGGGCCATGGGCGATGATGGCCTCGCGGTGGATGGCCGCCGCATAGCCCGCATTGCGTGCCCAGCCATACTGCGGGTAGCGCGCATCCAGCTGGCGCATCAGCCGGTCGCGGATCTCCTTGGCCACGATGGAGGCCGCGGCGATGGAAAGGCTCAGCCCGTCTCCACCCACCAGGGCAGTGCAGGGAATGGCAATGCCGGGTGTTTTGTTGCCGTCCACCAGCACATGGTCCGGCGTGGCGGGGAGCGCCGCAATTGCCCGGCGCATGGCCAGAAAGGAGGCGTGCAGGATGTTGAGGCGGTAAATCTCCCTCACCGAGGCCGCGCCGACCCCAATTTCCGCCCCCGAAGCCCGCAGCACCAGCAACGCCGCCGCTCGCTTTTTGGGCGTGAGCTTTTTGGAATCATCCAGCATTAAAGCCAGACCCTCCGGCAGTTTGGCGGGCAGCATCACGGCGGCGGCCAGCACCGGCCCGGCCAAGGGGCCGCGGCCTACTTCGTCCACCCCGGCAACGCGGCCGCCGATGGCCGCCTCGCGCGAAAAATCAGGCATCGCGCCGGGCCTCGAAAAACTCCCGCAGCAGTGCCGCACTTTCCTGCTCCCGCACGCCGCCGATGATTTCCGGTTTGTGATGCGTGGTGGGCTGGGTGAACAGGCGCGGCCCATGCTCCACCGCGCCGGTTTTGGGATCGTAGGCGCCAAACACCAGCCTGCCCACGCGCAGGGCCGCGATCGCCGCCGCGCAAAAGGCGCAGGGCTCAAGTGTTACCGTCAGCGTGCAATCAGCCAGATATTTCTGCCCCAGCGCGGCCCGCGCCGCGTTCAGCGCCAGGAATTCCGCATGGGCCGTGGGGTTTTTCCCTTCTTCCACCCGGTTGCCGGCCAGGGTCAGCACGGTGCCTGTGCCATCTGTTACCACCGCGCCCACCGGTACCTCGCCCGCTTCGGCGGCGCGGCGGGCTTCGTCCAGAGCCATTTGCATGGGCGAGGTCATGTGTGAAGCAATTGCCTCAACCCTCATGGAAGGTCTAGGTGGAGCCATGAAAAAACGCCCCTTGATTGGCCTGACCCTGGATGCGGAGCCCGCTGGCGGCTGGTCCAAATACCCCTGGTACGCGCTGCGGCAGAATTATACCGAGGTCGTGGCCGCGTGCGGCGGCCTGGCCGTGGCGCTGCCGCACGACGAGGAGCTGGCGGAGGCGTATCTGGACCGGCTGGACGGGCTGATTGTGACCGGCGGCGCCTTTGATGTGGACCCGGCTTTGTACGGCGACAGCGAAACCCACGAAACCGTGGCGTTGAAGGCCAGCCGCACCGTGGCGGAGCTGGCCTACCTGCGCGCTGCCATGGCCCGCAACATGCCGGTGCTTGGCATTTGCGGCGGGCAGCAGCTTCTGGCCGTGGCGCTGGGCGGCACGCTGCACCAGCATATTCCGGATGCGATTCCCGGCGCCCTGGAGCATGAGCAGAAAACCAGCCATTACGAACCCGGCCACAAGGTGGACATTCTGGCGGGCACCAAGCTGTTTTCCATTGCTGGGCCGGTGATGCAGGTGAACAGCTCTCACCACCAGGCGGTGAAATCCGCCGGGCGCGGGGTGGTGAATGCCATCGCGCCTGATGGCGTGATTGAAGGGATTGAGGATCCGGCGCAGAAATTCTGCATCGGCGTGCAATGGCACCCGGAATATCTGGTGGATGCGGGCGATGCCGCCCTCTACCGCGCCTTTCTGGCCGCCTGCCATGACTGAGGAAAACGCAGAGCGTGGCGAGCGCATCGCCAAATTTCTCTCCCGTGCCGGGGTAGCATCCCGCCGGGATGCGGAGGCCATGATCGAGGCCGGGCGGGTGCGGATGAACAACGAGGCCGTGACCCACCCGGCGGTGTTCGTGAAGCAAGGCGACATGGTGCTGGTGGACGGCAAGCCGGTGGGTGAGCCGGAGCGCACTCGGCTGTTTCGCTACCACAAGCCGGAAGGGCTGGTGACGACCCATAAAGACCCCGAAGGCCGCCCGACGGTGTTTGAGAAGCTGCCGCCTGGCCTGCCGCGCCTTATTTCCGTTGGGCGGCTGGATTTAACCTCGGAGGGTTTGCTGCTGCTGACCAACGATGGTGCGCTCTCCCGCCAGTTGGAATTGCCCGCCACCGGCTGGCTGCGCCGCTACCGCGTGCGCGTGCATGGCGGTGTGTCCCAGGAGAAGATCAGGCGTTTGGCCGATGGGCTGGTGGTGGAGCGGGTGAAATACGGGCCCATCGAAGCCGCGATCGACAGTGTGCAACGGTCCAACACTTGGCTTTCGATGAGTTTGCGCGAGGGCAAAAACCGCGAAATCCGCCGCGTGATGCAGGCGCTGGAGCTGCCGGTGACAAGGCTGATCCGCGTGGCCTACGGGCCGTTTCAGCTCGGCACCCTGCCGCGCGGGGCGGTGGAGGAAGTAAACGGCAAGGTGCTGCGCGAACAGGTGCCAGGCTTGGCGAAATGAGGATTATCGCCGGGCGCTGGAAGGGCCGCGTGCTGGCGGCACCCCAGGGGCGCGATACCCGCCCCACCAATATCCGCGCCCGGCAGGCGGTGTTCGACATTCTGGCCCATGCCCCCTGGTGCGAGTTGCAAGGGGCGAAGGTGCTGGATGTGTTTGCCGGCACCGGCGCCTATGGGCTGGAAGCGCTTTCACGGGGTGCGGCTTCGGCGAGCTTTATTGAGCTCGCCAGCCCGGCTCTGGCGGCTTTGAAAGCCAACATTGCCATTTGCAAGGCAGAGACCGCAAAGCTGGTGGCGGCCGATGCGCTGCACCCGCCCGGCGGCACGCCGCATGATTTGGTGTTTCTGGACCCGCCTTACGGCCAGGCGCTGGTGGCGCCCGCATTGGATGCACTGGCGGCGAAGGGGTGGATTGCACCCGGCGCCATCATTGTGGCCGAGCAGGGGCCGGATGAGGAACTGGCGGTGCAGGAGCCCCTGGTTGAGCGCGCCCATGGCAAGGCGCATCTGAGAGTCTGGCGCTATCCGGGGTGAGGAATACGGCCCCGGGTTTCAGGCCGGGGGCAGAGCTTGGGCCGCAATATCCAGAAAATTGCCGAAGATCGTTTGCCCGGCAGCGTAAAGCCCGGGGAATTGCGCCCCCACTTCCGCCGCCAGCGCCGCCAGCGCGCCAGGGCCGCGCACACGCTCCAGCGCCTGTTTATATTCCGGCAGGGCGCCCCACTCAGCCGTGGTGGTGTGGGTTAATTCCAGGTGGAATTGCAGCCCATAGGCAAAACGCCCCCAGCGTTGGGCCTGCATGGCGCTGGCGGGAGAGCTTGCCAGATGCACCGCACCTTCCGGCAGGCGCTGCACCTCCGCCCCGTGCCATTGCAGGCAAGGCCATGTGGCGGGCAAACCCGCGAAAATCGGGTCGGGGGTGGTGTTCACCTGGCTCATCCCCACCTCGGGCGCTTGCATTCGCCCAACCTCTCCACCCAGCGCCTGCGCCAGCAGCTGGTGGCCCAGGCAGATGCCAAGATAAGGCCGTCCGGCCTGCACCCAGGTTTTGATTGCCGCCATCTCATCCAGCAGCCAGGGGTGTTTGGCGGTCTGCCACACATCCATCGGCCCGCCCATCACCAGCAGCGCGTCGAAGCCCTCCAGCGGTGGAATCGCCTCGCCTTCGTCCAGCTCCACCGCGTGCATGGTGCAGCCGCGCGCGTTCATCACATCGCGGAAGCTGCCCGGGTGCTCCGAGACGGCATGTTGCAGGACGAGGATTTTCACAGGGCTCTCCGCGGTTGGAACAAGACCAATATTGCAGGGAATGTTTTTTTCGTGAAGCGCCGGAGGGCAGGACTCGGCTGGGCCATGCTATGCGGGCATATGCCTATCCGCCGCCTGTCTGAGACCACCATCAACCGGATCGCCGCTGGTGAGGTGATTGAGCGCCCCGCCGCCGCGGTGAAGGAGCTGGTGGAAAACGCACTGGATGCGGGCGCCCGGCGCATCGAGGTGATTCTGGCGGGCGGCGGAATTGAGCGGATAGAGGTCATCGACGATGGTTGCGGCATCCCCGCTGATGAGCTGCCGCTGGCCATAGAACGCCACGCGACCTCGAAGCTTCAGGATGAGGCGCTGGTGCGCATTGCCACCCTCGGCTTCCGGGGTGAGGCGCTGCCCTCCATCGGGGCAGCGGCCCGGCTCAGCCTCATCAGCCGCCCGGCGGGGCAGGAGGCCGCCTGGCGGATTGACGTGGCGGGCGGTGCCGTGACAGCGGCGCGGCCGGTGCCGGGCATTAAAGGCACGCGCGCCATTGCCGAGGATCTGTTCTACGCCACCCCGGCGCGGCGCAAATTCCTGCGCTCGCCGCGCGCGGAGGCCGAGGCGGCGGAACGCACAGTGTGGCGCCTGGCGCTCTCAGCCTCGCAGGTGGCCTTCCGGCTGGTGTCGGACGAGCGGGTGATCTTTGACCTGCCCGCCCAGGATGAGGCGGCGCGCGTGGCCGCCTTGTTTGGACGCGAGGCCGCCAGCACCATGTTGAAGCTGGACGCGCAACGCGACGATGTGCGCCTGAGCGGCCTGATTGGCCCGGCCAGCCTGAACCGCGCCACCGCGCAACTGCAAAGCTTCGTGGTGAATGGCCGGCCGGTGCAGGATTCGCTGTTGCGCCTTTCGCTGCGCCTGGCCTACCGGGATGTGATTCCCGCCGGGCGTTTTCCGGTGGCGGCCCTGCGGCTGGAGCTGCCAGACGAGGCGCTGGACGTGAACGTGCACCCTGCCAAATCCGAGCTGCGCTTTGCCGACCAGACCGGCGTGCGCAGCCTGGTTATTGGTGCCATTAACCGCGCTTTGGCGCAGACGGTGAGCCTGAGCACGGCGCCGGTGGCGGCCTTGCCGAGCCTTGGCCTTTATACGCCACCAGCGCCTCCCAGCCGGGCCGCGCGCGGCTTTGCCGAGGCGGAATTGGCACTGGCCGCCCCGCCCGTGGCGCGACCCGTGTTTATGGAGCCAGAGCCGGAGGCGGTGGAGCAGCATCCGCTGGGCGCGCCGTTGACGCAAATTCTGGATACCTACGTGCTGGCGCAGGCCCCGGATGGCTCGCTCGTCATCGTTGACCAGCACGCCGCGCATGAACGGCTGACGGAGGAAAGGCTGCGGGCGCAATTCGCGGAAGGCCGCATTGCTGCGCAGCCCTTGCTGGTGCCGGTGGTGGTGGAGTTTGCGCCGATGGAAACCGCTCGGCTGCTGGCGGAAGCTGAGACGCTGGCGCGGCTGGGGCTGGAGATTGAGCCCTTTGGCCCCGGCGCCGTGCTGGTGCGCAGCGTGCCGGCGGCCTTGAAGGAGCCGGACGCGGCGGGGCTGCTGCGTGACTTGGCGGAAGAATTTACCGAAACCGGCGCGCCCTTGGCGCTGGAAGCCAAGCTTGATGCCGCCCTGGCGCGGCTGGCCTGCCACCGTTCCATCCGTGCCGGGCGGCGGCTGCAACGCGAGGAGATGAGCGCGCTGTTGCGGGAGATGGAGGCGACACCCCGCGCGGCCACATGCTCCCACGGGCGGCCGACCTTTCTGAAACTCACCCGCGCTGATTTAGAAAAATTGTTCGGCAGGCGGGGGTAAACAAAAAAGGCCGGGGCAATGCCCCGGCCTTCCTGGTTCAGCAAACCGTTCTGATTAGAACAGCAGCCCGGCTTCCAGCGTGCCGATGAACTGGAACTTGTCCGTGCCGCTGCTGCCGTAGCCGTAGGTGGTGCCGTTAGCGGTGTTGTGCAGCAGGTACAGGCCGCCAGCGTTGGCGCGGGCGAACAGGTCCTTATACTGCCAGGTCGGCGAAACCGCGAAGCCGACAGCCTCGGACTTCGGCCCGACGAACCAGCCGCCAGCGCCCTGGGAGTTTTCGTATTCCACCCAGCCGCCGAGCGAGTAAGGCGAGGTGCCGAAGCTGTAGTCGCCAAACACGGCGGCGCCCAGGTTGGAGGTGGATTTGTCGATGCCGAGCTGATGGTCGGTCTTGGCATAGACGTACTGGACTTCCGGAATCACGTTCAGGTTGCCCATGGTGTAGCTGTACCAGCCGCCGAGCATCTGGGAGTTCATGAAGTACGGGCCGTAACCGGCAACCGTGGTGTCAGTGCCCCAGCCATAGGTGCGGGCGTTCAGGCCGGTGCGGCCGAGGTTGCCAGCGTAGTACACGTTCACGTTATTGTTGCTGTTGATGGTGTAGCTAACCAGCGCCTGCAGGAAGTTGAACACATGCGTGTCCCAACCATCGCCGAACAGCACGGTCGCGGTGACTGGGCCGGCGGTGTAGCTGCCCTCAACGCCAGTGTTCTGGCTGTTTTCCACATCCCAGATGTCAGTGGTGAGCTGTGACTCGTTGTTCCAGTCAACGGCGGATTCCCAGCCCTCCAGCGAGGCCATGCGGCCAGCGGAGATGGTGAAGGGCATGTCCTTCGGGGCGATGGTGACATAACCGGCATAAAGCGGGCCGGTGCTGAAGTTGTTGATGCTGGTCTGGCCAGGGCGGCCGGAGGCGCCAACCGGGATGGCGCCGCCATTGGAGCCAACCTCGATGGTGAATTGCAGCTCACCGGTGGTCTTCTGCAGCTCAACCAGCGCGTTCGCAACGTTGACGCCGTGGTTCAGGGTGCCGTTCGGCAGGTTGCTGACATAGTAGCCGTAACCGTCAACGCCGCCGCTGAGGCTGAGCTGGCCCAGCGGGCCGCCATCGATGTTGATCGCGGTGGGGCCGTTCATGGCGTGGGCCGACTGCAGAGCCAGAAGAGAGGACGCGGCCACAAAGCCGAGACCCAGAAGTTGACGACGCATCGTAATCATTATGCCTCCTAGTTGCGCATTTTTCGCGCGTGATGCCTAAACTCTCATCGGATGGCGCGGGCAAACTGCAAAATTCGCCTTAACAAACGCCATCAATAGTAACCGGATTGCAACCTACATGCCAGCAACTCTGAATGCCAGACTAAACGCGCTTTGTTATCGCTTTGCGGGATGGATGTGGCTTAAATGACACATTATGACCCGTATATGATTGATTTTAAAAATAATTTCATGAAAATTCGAGGGCATGACGGCGGCCCGGACGGGGTTTTGCCGCCGCGGCATGAAAAACCCCGCCTTGCGGGCGGGGTTTTAAGCGGTGGTGCGGGGTTAGAGCGCGATGACTTCAGGTTCGCTCGCGCCGTAAGCGGACCTGAAGTCTGAATCGCCCTCTATCTCATTGATCCAGAGGCGGCTTCAGACATCAGGCCGGATCGCTAACGCGATTCGAACTGATGTCATCCGGCTCTAGCTTAATTCGGCGAGCAGGCTGGGCCTGCTGGCCCGCGCTTCGGCGTTATCCGTCAACTGGATCGGGTAATCCCCGGTGAAGCAGGCATCACAAAACGCGGGCTGGGCGGCGTCGCGGCCCTTCTTGCCAAGGGCTTTGTAAAGTCCGTCGATTGAAATAAATGCAAGCGAATCCACGCCGATCAGCTTGGCCATTTCCTCCACCGAGTTGCGGGCCGCCAGCAGCTTGGCGCGCTCAGGCGTGTCGATTCCATAGAAGCAGGAATGGGTAGTGGGCGGCCCGGCAATGCGCATATGCACTTCCCGGGCACCTGCCTGGCGCACCATCTCAACAATTTTCTGGCTGGTGGTGCCGCGCACGATGGAATCATCCACCAGCACAACGCGCCGGCCTTCAATCATGGCACGGTTTGCGGAATGTTTGAGCCGCACGCCGAGATGGCGAATCTGATCCGTCGGCTCGATAAAAGTGCGGCCGACATAATGATTGCGGATGATGCCGAGCTCGAAATTAATGCCCGAGGCTTCTGCAAAACCCATGGCGGCGGGCACGCCGGAATCTGGCACCGGCACCACCACATCGGCCTCAGCCGGGGCTTCCAGCGCCAGCTGCGCGCCGATCTTTTTGCGGGCGGTATAGACAGAATTGCCTTCCATGATGGAATCCGGCCGGGCGAAATAAATATACTCGAACACGCAGAAACGCGGCTGCTGCGGCGCGAAGGGCTTGATGCTCTGCACGCCGCTGTCGTCGATCAGCACGATCTCACCAGGCTCGACATCGCGCACGAAATCCGCGCCGACAATATCCAGCCCGCAGCTTTCAGACGAGAGCACCCAGCCTGGCTTGCCATCCGCTCCGGAAAGCTTGCCCAGCACCAGCGGGCGCACGCCCAGCGGGTCGCGCACGCCGATCAGCTGTTCGTTGGTGAGCGCCACCAGCGAGTATGCGCCGATCACCTGCTTGATCGCGTCGATCAGCCGGTCCACCACATTTGCATAAAGAGAGATGGCGATGAGGTGCACGAACACTTCCGAGTCCATGGTGGACTGGAACAGGCAACCCCGGCGGGTGAGCGCGCGGCGCAGTGTGTGGGCATTGGTGAGGTTGCCATTGTGGCCCACGGCGAAGCCGCC
>JAGWZS010000030.1 GCA_018971905.1 Rhodospirillales bacterium
CTTGCTGGTCCGCCCCAAGCCGGGCGCTCCCGGCCATTACCAGATCATCGCAGGCGAGCGCCGCTGGCGCGCCTCTCAACGCGCGCAATTGCACGAAGTGCCGGTGCTGGTGCGCGAGCTTTCAGACGCCGACGCCATGGCCGCGGGGCTGGTTGAAAACCTGCAACGCGAAAACCTCAACGCCATGGAAGAAGCCGAGGGCTATAAGCGCCTGACGGATGAATTCCGCCTCAGCCACGACCAGCTTGGCGAAGCTGTCGGCAAATCCCGCTCTTATATCACCAACGCCATGCGGCTTTTGTCTTTGCCAACCGCCGTGCAACTTTTGCTGCGCGAGGGCGCAATCTCCCTTGGCCACGCCAAGGCGTTGATGAGCCACCCGGAGCCGGTGAAAGCCGCGCAAGAGGTTGTCCGGCGCGGGCTTTCCGTGCGGCAGACCGAGGCCCTGGCAAAAACCACCGGCCGCTCCATCTCGCCCGCGCTTACGGCGCGCATCCCTCGCGAACACCAGGGCGAGCATAGCGAGATCGCCGCCCTGGCGGAAACCCTCTCCGAGCGCCTGGGGCTGCGGGTTGATATTAAATTCAACGGCACAGGCGGCGCGCTGGTTCTCAACTACGCCAGCCTCGACCAGCTTGACTCACTTCTGGCCCTGCTGAACGGATAGCGCGGCCTATGTTCCACGTGGAACATACCCCCTCAGCTTCACATCTCCGGCGTGCGGGCTTTATGAAAAAGGCCCTCGATAACGATATTTAGGCCGCGCCCCGAGCCGACCCTCTATGTTCCACGTGGAACATATCTCAGCCTCTGGCGGCGCCCCGGGCGCGGGTTGCCAGGGCCAGCATGGTTTGGCGGCAGTAATCTTCATCGGGAATATGCGTGGTTTTGCAGGCTGTTTCCGCCGCCAAGGCCGCCGCTAGGGCTTGGTCCACCGCGTGCAGAGGCCAGAGCCGCAGCATTTTCTGCACCATTGGTTGGCGCTTGAAGAACACCGGGGGGCGCATCCCGGCCATGGCTTCCTGGGCTGAGGCACCTTCTGCCATCGCTCCTGCCGCCAGGCGCAGGCGGGCAAGCTCCATCAGCAGCACCCGGATCAGCCCCACCGGCGAGGCGCCCTCCTCATACGCCAGGGAGAGCGCCTTGTCCGTTCCCGCCAGATCCCCGGTCAGCGCCGCGTCGATGGCATCGCCCGTCGAGGCGTCCCCGCCATCAGCGAGAATGGCGGAAACATCAGCCAGGGATAATGTCTTGGCCTCACCGGCATAAAGGCCCAGAACCTCCAGCGCCTGGCCCAGCGGGCCTTCCTCGCCAGTGAGGTTTTGCGCGGCCCAGGCGGCGGCGTCCTGGTCTATGGTCACGCCCCGGGCGCGCAACCGGGCAGAGATCACCTGCGGCAGCCGGGCTTGGTCGATGGCATAGCAGGCAATGCTGGCAATGGCTGGGGTTTTTTCCGCCAGGGCGCGAAGTTTAGATTTCGCCGTCAACTCTCCGGTTTCGAGAATTACCAGCGCGTCTGGCGGGGCGTCTGTTAATTTTTCTAACGCTTTGATAAGGCTTTCCGCCGCACTCCGCACACGCACCACGCGCTTGCCCCCAGTAAGCGCCGCAGCACAGGCTTCCGCCAGCAGCGCGTCAGCCGAAGGGTTGGAAAGCTCGGCAAACCGGAACGGGTCGTTCAGCGCCCCCGGCACCGCGCGGGCCAGGGCCAGCCCGCGTTCAGCCACCAGCCCGGCATCAGGCCCATGCAGCAACACCAGATTGGCGGTGGGCGCCTTTAAGAATGCATCAATCCGGGCAGCATCCAGCTTCATGAAGCCGGGTGGGCGCGCAACCAGGCGGAGAGTTGAACAGTGATCTGCCCGGCGATTTCATTGGCCAGTTGCTGGTTCACCGTGTCTGTTTCCAGATTCGAGGCGAAATATTGCTGGTCGATGATATTCAGCGCATCCGTTGCGGTGGCGTTGCCGGAGACCAGCGTGACCGCCGGATTGCCGATGGGCGAAAGCCTCCAGGCCGCGTTGGCATTGAACCGCGTGCGGGTGGTGGAGCTATCCGCCTGGATGCCTTCTCCGGTCTGGCCAATGCTGTAGCTCACGCTGAGTATGTAAAGCTCCTGCGTTGGCTGGCCGCTGGTATAGAATTGCTGTTGCAGGGTCTCGCGCAGCATCTGGCCAGTACGGTCAGGGATGTTTTGCACCTGCACGGTTTCCAGCGCCGCATTGGCGGCCTGGCCCTGCGCCCCGCCGTAAAGCGGGGTGAACCCGCAGCCGGAGAGGGCCAGCAGCGCAAAAGCGGCGAAAGACTTATTTAACCACAAAATTCACGATCCTACCGGGCACATAGATCTGCTTCACAATGGTCTGCGTGCCTATTGTGCCCGCCACAGCCTCCTTGGCAAGCGGGATCGCGATCTCCTCGCCCGCACCCGCCGGAACCAGGATGGTGCCGCGCAGCTTGCCGTTCACCTGCACCGCCACGGTGAGTTCATCGACCACCAGCAGCGCCGGGTCGGCTTTCGGCCAGGGCTGCAGGGCGGCCAGGCCCATGCCGGGGCGCAGCTTGGCAAAAAGATGCTCCGCCAGATGCGGCACCAGCGGGCTGGCGAGGCGCACCAGAATCTCCATGGCCTCAAACCGGGCGGCCTGCATATCCGGCGTTTCAGCCGGGGCGGCCACGGCATTCAGCAGCTCATAAAGCCGCGCCACGGCGAGATTGAAGGCGAAGCTCTCCAGCGCGCTCGTCACCGCCTCGATTGAGCGGTGGACGAGCTGGCGGAGCTTTTTCGCTTCGGGGCCATACGTCTCCACGGTGGTATTGCCGGATTTGGCAATTTCCTCACCCACGCGGGCGAGGCGTTGCAGAAAGCGGAAGGAGCCCTGCACACCATTCTCGGTCCATTCCACATCGCGCTCAGGTGGGTTGTCTGACAGCACGAACCACCGGGCCGTGTCCGCGCCGAAACGTTCCACAATCGCACCCGGGTCCACCGTATTGCGCTTGGATTTGGACATTTTCTCAACCCGGCCCACCGTAACCGGCGCGCCGGTGGCTTTCAGCACGGCGCCATCGGCGGTGCGGGTGATCTCCTCCGGGTAAAGCCAGGCGCCGTTTTCATCCTTGTAGGATTCATGCGTGACCATGCCCTGGGTGAACAGCCCGGCAAAGGGCTCGTCCACCGCCAGATGGCCGGTCTTGTGCATGGCGCGGGTGAAGAAGCGCGCATAGAGCAGATGCAAAATCGCGTGCTCAATGCCGCCCACATATTGGTCCACCGGCAGCCAATGGTTTGCCGCCGTCAGATTGGTCGGCGTCTCGGCCTGGGGGGCGGTGAAGCGGGCAAAATACCAGGAGCTGTCGATAAAGGTGTCGAACGTGTCTGTCTCGCGCGTGGCGGGCTTACCGCAGGCGGGGCAGGCCACGTGCCGCCAGCTGGAGTGATGGTCCAGCGGGTTGCCGGGTTTCTCAAAGGTCACATCCGCAGGCAGGGTGACGGGCAGCTGGTCCGCGGGCACGGGCTGCGGGCCGCAAGCCTCGCAATGGATCACCGGGATGGGACAGCCCCAATAGCGCTGGCGGGAAATGCCCCAGTCGCGCAGGCGCCAATTTTGCACCGCCTTGCCAACACCCAGCTTTTCCAGCTCCGCAATGGCGCGGGGTTTGGCATCCTTGGTGGCAAGACCCGAAAGGAAGCCGGAATTGACGATGAAGCCTTCGCCATCCAGCGCCTTGTTGGCGATCTCGGGCGTGGTGTTTGGCTCCGGCGAAACCACCACCGGCACCGGCAGGCTGTATTTCCGGGCGAAATCCAGGTCGCGCTGGTCCCCGCAGGGGCAGCCGAAAATAGCACCAGTGCCGTATTCCATCAGCACGAAATTGGCGATCCAGACCGGATGGCGCTTGCCGGTGAAGGGGTTGATGACTTCCAGCCCCGTATCAAAACCTCGTTTTTCGGCGGCCTCGATGGCAGCTTCAGACGTGCCCTGGCTGGCGCATTCAACGATGAAGGCGGCGGCGGCGGTATTGGTTTCCGCCACCTTCTTCGCCAGCGGATGTTCCGCCGCGATGGCCAGGAAGGACATACCAAACAACGTATCCGGCCTGGTGGTGTAAACGCTGACGTGCTCCTCGCTGCCCGCCAGCTTGAAGCTGACCTCCGCACCCTGGGAATGGCCGATCCAGTTTTCCTGCATCAGCTTCACACGCTCGGGCCAGCGGTCCAGGCTGTTCAGCCCGTCCAGCAGTTCCTGAGCAAAATCCGTGATTTTCAGGAACCATTGGGAGAGTTTTTTCTTCTCAACCAAAGCCCCAGAGCGCCAGCCCCTCCCGTCGATCACCTGCTCGTTGGCGAGCACGGTCATGTCCACCGGATCCCAGTTCACGCTGGCATCGCGGCGCTCGACCAGCCCGGCTTTCCAGAAATCCAGGAACAGTTTCTGCTGCTGGCCATAATAGTCGGGGTCGCAGGTGGCGAATTCGCGGGACCAATCCAGCGAAAAGCCCATACGTTGCAGCTCGGCGCGCATGTTGGCGATGTTCTTATAGGTCCAGTCCGCCGGGTTGGAGTTATTTTCCCGCGCGGCGTTCTCGGCCGGCAGGCCAAACGCATCCCACCCCATGGGGTGCAGTACCGAAAACCCCTGCGCCCGCTTATAGCGCGCCACCACGTCGCCCAGCGTGTAATTACGCACATGGCCCATGTGGATCTTGCCCGACGGGTAGGGAAACATTTCCAGCACATAATATTTGGGCTGGCCGCTTGTGGGCACATCCTCGGCCTTGAAGCAGTTTTGGGCATTCCACTCAGCCTGCCAATGCGGCTCGGCGGTGGAAAAATCGTAACGCGTGGGTTCGGTTTCAGACATGGTGGCGCCTGTTTATAGCCGAGGGCAGGCGCCGGAAAGGGCTGGGGCGGCGGCTTTTCCTAAAAACCCGCGCAAGCCTGCTTATCCGGCGGGGATAGTGCCCGCGTGCCTGGTGTGCCAACCCTCCATCAACTTCAGCACCGTGGCGGCGGTCTCCTCTATGGAGCGGCGGGTGACATCAATGGCCGGCCAGCCGCGCTCGTTACAAAGCCGCCGGGCCCAGAGCAGTTCTTTTTCCACAGCCTCATAATCAACATAGCCAGAACTGTCGGTGCGGCCGAATAATTCGGTGGAACCAATGAGTTTCAGCCGGTGGCGGCGGATGTCGATGAGGGATTTCGGGTCGATGGTAAGGCCGATGACCGGGCAGGGCGGGTTTTCCAGCTCAGGCGGCATCGGCGTGTTGGGCACCAAAGGCACGTTCAGAGCCTTGATGCCGCGGTTGGCGAGATAAAAACAGGTAGGGGTTTTGGAGGAGCGGGAAACGCCGACCAGCACCACGTCCGCATCGCCAATGCCGCGGTTGGCCTGACCGTCGTCATGCGAAATGACAAAATGCATGGCGTCGATCCGGCGGAAATAATCAGCATCCAGCACGTATTGGCGACCGGGTTTATGTTTTACCGGGGAGCCGAACTGGGCTTGCAGCATTTCCAAAAGCGGGTCCAGCACATGTTGAAGCGGTACGCCCATGCGGGCACAGGCATCGTCCAGCTCGTGGCGAAGCGCGTCATCCACCAACGAGCAGAGCACGGGACCAGGCTCGGCCTGGATGCCTTCCAGCACACGGTGGAGCTGCAGGCGCGAGCGGATGAGAGACCAGCGATGATAGGAGACTTGGGCTTCATCGAACTGGGCCACGGCGGCGCGGGCCAGGGCGCTCAACGTATCCCCGGTGGCATCGGATATCAGATGTATATTGAGCTTATGGCTGTCCATAATCGTGTTCATAGCGTGGATAAGTTTGCAATGCGCAGCAGAAAATAGGGATGACGGGGATAAATATAAAACTTCCGGTACAGTGGATGAAATTGCATGGCGTGGTGTGCAGCCTGTGGGTAAACCATGGGGATATGTAAAAATCAGCAGGTTACTGCGGGTTTCTTCTTGTGGATAAGTTTGGGGATTGAATCCATGAGAGGCTTAACCCCCGTTATCCACACGGTACCATCTCAACAACTCTACCTTTAAAAAAATAAGGATTGGGTTTAGGCGGTGGGTATGAAATTTCTGGACGCTCTGGCTGGTGAAGCGGCCTGGCCACCACCGCTCTGGCTGATGCGCCAGGCGGGGCGGTATCTGCCGGAGTACAGAGAGGTGCGGGCAAAGGCGGGGGATTTCATCTCGCTGTGCCTGAACCCCGCGCTGGCTGAGGAGGTGACGCTGCAGCCGATCCGTAAATTCGGGTTCGATGCGGCGATTTTATTCTCAGATATTCTGATCTTGCCGATGGCGCTGGGGCAGGAACTGCGTTTTGCCGAGGGAGAGGGGCCAAGGCTGCCATCCTTGCAGGATGCGGCCCTGTTGAAGCCAGAGCGCGCGGCGGCGGTTTATGCGCCGGTGATTGAGACAGTGAGCCGGCTCCGGCATTCCTTACCCAAAGACGTGGCGCTGATTGGCTTTGCCGGCGGCCCTGCCACGGTGGCGTGCTATATGCTGGATGGCCAGGGCGGCAGCTTTTGCCGGACAAAGCAGCTGGCCTATGAGCAGCCTGCGTTTGTGCGGCAGGTTTTGAAGGTTTTGAGTGAGGCCACGGTTGAGTATCTTTCGGCCCAAGTGAAGGCTGGCGCAGATTGCCTGATGCTGTTTGAAAGCTGGTCCGGGATATTTCCGCCTGAGCAATTCCGGGAATTTGTGATTGAGCCGAATCGGTGGATTAGCGATGCGCTTAAAAAGCGGCATCCTGGTATGAAAATTATAGGGTTTCCACGCCTGGCCGGATTGGGGCTGGGTGACTATGCCCGGGATGCGGGTGTGGATGCGGTGGGGCTGGACAGCGTGACGGACATAGACGCCGCCCGGGCCGTATGCCCGCCAGGGATGGTGTTGCAGGGGAATTTGGACCCGTTGCTGCTGAAGCTGGGCGGTACGGCGCTGGAGGAGGCTGTGAGGGGCTTAATGGCCAAGGTGAAGGGACACCCGCATATCTTCAACCTCGGCCATGGCATTACCCCGGATGTGCCAGAAGCGCATGTGGCGCGGCTGGTGGAGTTGGTGAGGCAAGGCGGATGAGAACGGCGGTTATCCTGTTCAATCTTGGCGGACCGGATAACGCAGCGGCGATCAAGCCGTTCAGGGTGAATTTATTTTCAGACAAGGCGATTATTCGCGCCCCCTGGTTCATCAGGCTTTGGCTGGCACGGTTGATCGCGGCTTCCTCCGCCAAGGCGGCGTATGCGAATTATCAGTTGATGGGCGGGAAATCTCCGCTGCTGGAGCTGACGCAAGGCCAGGCCAAGGCGCTGGAGGGGGCTCTGGGGCCGAATTACCGCTGTTTCATCGCCATGCGTTATTGGCACCCCTTTGCGAGAGAGACCGTACGCGAGGTGAAAGCCTGGGCCCCAGACAGACTGGTGCTGCTGCCGCTCTATCCGCAATTTTCCACCACCACCACCGGCTCCTCGCTTTCTGATTGGCGGGAAACCGCCGCCCGCGCCGGGCTGACCGTGCCGGTGACGGCCGTGTGCTGCTGGTTCGACGACGCGGCTTATGTGAAGGCCACCGCCGCCCTGGTGCGCGAGGCGATTGAGGATGCCATGGCGCAAAAGCCGGGCTTGCGTTTGCGGGTGCTGTTCTCAGCCCATGGGCTGCCGGAGAGCATTGTGAAGGCGGGAGACCCCTACCAGGCGCAGGTTCAGGCCACGAGTGCGGCGGTGATGGCGCATCTTGCCGACACCGGGGTGGAGGCGCTGGTGTGCTACCAGTCCCGCGCGACCCCGCAAAAATGGCTGGAGCCGAGCACCATCCAGGCGCTGCAGCAGGCGGGGCGGGATGGCGTGGGTGTGGTGGTGGTGCCGATCGCCTTCGTATCCGACCATATTGAGACGCTGGTGGAGCTGGATATTGAAAACCGGCATGTGGCGCAGGAGGCCAAGGTGCCGGTTTATGTGCGCGCCAGGGCGGCCAATGACGACCCGGATTTTATCCGCGCGCTGGCGGATATGATTCGCCGCACCCCCAAGACGGGGTTGTGCCGTGGGGGCTCGGCCTGCGGCAAGCATAAGGATTGCCCATGGGATGGGAGAGGTTGAGTGCTGCCTGAGCTGATTATTTTTGATTGCGATGGCGTGCTGATCGACAGTGAATTTGTAGCCTCCCGCGTGGTGGCGCAGGACATGACAGAGCTGGGATGGCCCATGGATGCCCGCGATGCGATGCGGCATTTCATGGGCATGAATATCTCCGATATGCAGCCGATGATTGAGGCCAGGCTTGGCAGAACGCTGCCACAGGGCTGGCGGCGCGGCATGGCGGACAGGCTGATTGAGGCGTTGAAGGCGGAAGCAGCGTTAATTCCTGGCGCGGATGACATGCTGAAGCGCGTGACGCAGATGGGATTTAACTGGCGCGTGGCCTCAAACTCTTCCGATGAGGAGATGGCGGTGAAATTCTCCCGTTGCGGGCTGGCGGACTTAACCGCGGGGCGGTGTGTTTCCGCCGCCAGCGTAATTGCCAAGGGCGGGAAAGCAAAACCAGCGCCGGATGTGTTTCTGGCCGCCGCCGCGGATGCGAAAACCCCGCCTGAGCGCTGCATTGTTTTGGAGGATAGCAGGCTGGGCACGCGCGGTGCGGTGGCGGCGGGAATGATTTGTTATGGCTTTGACCCGCATGGCGATGGTGAAGCTTTGCTGGCGGAAGGGGCAAGGGCGGTGTTTACCCGGCTGGATGAAATTTTTGGAGTGCTGGCATGAGTTTTCCCTCCCTGTTGCCGTTTTTCCATTGGTTTCTGGCGCTGCACATTATGAGCTTCACGGCCTGGATGGCGGGAATGTTCTATCTGCCCCGGCTGTTTGTGTACCATTGCCAGACGATCCCGGGCTCGGCGGAATCCGAACGGTTTAAGGTGATGGAACGGCGGTTGCTGAAGCAGATCATTAATCCGGCGATGATCAGCACGTTTATTTTTGGTGTGCTGCTGGTGCTTACGCCGGGGGCGGTGAATTGGGCCGCGGCCTGGTGGTGGATGAAAATCATTGCTCTGGCGCTGATGTTCGGGTTTCATGGCGCGTGCTCGCGCTGGCGGCGGGATTTTCTGAACGACGCTAACAAGAAGAGCGAGAAATTCTACCGCGTGGCCAATGAAGTGCCGACGCTGCTGTTTATCATCATCGTTGTGGCTGTGGTGGTGAAACCCTGATTTATTTCAATCCGTGGGACGGCTTGATTGGCGGGTTTTTGTTTTTTCTGTCTAAAACTCGCGTTTTCGTGCGTCACCTCTGATAATTGCAGGTGCCGTCTCCAAATAAAAGGAGACATCAAACCACGATGATTGGAATAGAATTATGAGCGAGACCAAGACGCCCGTTTGGTTCATCACAGGCTGTTCAACGGGACTTGGCAGGGAGCTGGCGCGGCGTGTGATCCGGCGAGGCTGGCGCGTGGCGGTGACAGCGCGCGATGCAGCACAGGTTGAGGAACTGGCCAGCGAAGGCGGCGAGCGTGCCCTGGCGTTGAAACTGGACGTAACGAAGCAGACCGAGATTGACGCTGCCGTGAAGGAGGCGGTGCAAAAATTCGGGGGGATCAGCGTGCTGGTGAATAATGCAGGTTATGGATACCAAAGCACCGTTGAGGAAGGGGAAGAAGCGGAAATCCGCGCCCAGTTCGAGGCAAATGTGTTCGGGCTATTTGCACTCACCCGTGCAGTGTTGCCGGTGATGCGGGCGCAGAAAAGCGGCAATATCATCAATATCACTTCCGTGGCGGGGCTTATAGGGTTTCCGGGTTCGGGCTATTATGCTGCCTCTAAGCACGCGGTTGAGGGTTGGTCCGACTCCCTGCGGGCGGAGGTGCAGCCGCTTGGTATTGGCGTGACCTGTGTGGAGCCGGGGCCGTTCCGCACCGACTGGGCCGGGCGGTCTTTAAAGCAGACGCCGAGCCGGATCGCGGATTATGCCGAAACGGCCGGGGCAAGGCTGGCGAGCACAAAAGAGCGCAGCGGCACCCAGGCGGGTGACCCGGTACGGGCCGGGGATGCCATGATAGAGCTGGCGCAAAAAGGCGTTGGTGCCCCCCGGCATATCGTGCTTGGCGCCTGGGGCTTTGAAGCGGCAACACAAGCCATGAAGGCGCGGCTCGATGAGATTGCCAGCCAGAAGGCGCTGTCGCTCTCGACGGATTTTCCCGCAGGGTAAGCGGGCGGCGGCGCGAAGCGGCGAAGCCTCAGGCTTTGGCTTTCGCTGCGGGCTGAAGGATCTGGCACAGGGCGGCGACGAGGCTGTCCATCATTTCATCGGTATGTTTCGGGCCGGGGGTAAAGCGCAGCCGCTCCGTGCCCTGGGGCACGGTGGGGTAGTTGATGGGGGTGGCGTACATGCCGAATTCCCGGATGAGGCGCATGGAAACCTCGGTGGCCTTCGCGGCACTGCCGATCATCAGCGGGACGATATGGGAGCTGGTTGCCATCACCGGCAGCCGGGCAGAAAGGAATTTTGCCTTGAGGGTTTCCGCGCGGTTGAAAAGGAGTGCGCGGCACGCATGGTCCTGTTTCAGGATACGGATGGCGGTGAGCGCCGCGGCGACGGTGGGTGGTGGCAAGGCGGTGGTGAAGATGAACCCGGCGGCGACGGAGCGGATATAGTCCAGCACCTTGAAGTCGCCCGTTATGTAGCCGCCATGGCAACCAAAGCCCTTGGCCAGCGTGCCTTCGATGATGGTAATGCGGCTGGCGACGCCATCGCGCTCCGACACGCCGCCGCCATGCGCGCCATACATGCCGACGGCATGGACTTCATCAAGATAGGTGAGGGCGTTGTATTTATCCGCGAGGTCGCAGATTTCGCGCATCGGGGCGATGTCACCATCCATGGAATAAACGCTCTCAAACGCGATGAGCTTGGGGGCGTCTTTCGGGGCCTCGCAGAGCAAGCGTTCCAGATCGTCCATATCGTTATGGCGGAACACATGCACCGTGGCGGTGCGGCTGCCTTTGATGCCGACGATCATCGAATTGTGGTTTTGCGCATCTGAAAACACGTGCCAGTTGGGCAGGGAGTTCAGGATGGCGGTGAGGCTGGCCTGGTTGGAGACATAGCCGGAGGTGAACAGCAGCGCGGCATCCTTGCCGTGCAGATCCGCCAGCTCTTCTTCCAGCGCCACGTGCAGCGGTGAGGAGCCCGCGATGTTGCGCGTGCCACCCGCGCCCGCACCGTAGCGCCGCGCGGCTTCGATGGAGGCTTCGATCACCCGCGGGTCTGTGCCCATGGCGAGATAGTCGTTGGTGGACCAGACCAGGATATCCCGCGTCTTGCCTTCCATGGTGACGGAATAATACGGGAAGCGGTCGGCCAGCTTTTCCAGCGCCACAAAACGGCGGTAACGCCCCTGCGCCGAAATCTCGGCCAACGCCTCGTCGCATTTATTCAGAAACTGATGCATTTAAACCTGATGGTGGCGAAATCTTCGCGCAGAAAAACGCCGGGCTGCCGCTTTAGTCAATGACACAAATCAAACGGGCAGAATTGTGCGCAGCGCCGCCGCCGGGTTGGGGCCGACCTTACCGGCGCAACCCCACCACAAGCCTAAACATTGCCCGCCACATAAACGCGCAGCGTTTCCACCTCGTGCTGGCTTTGGTCGATCCGGGCTTTCACCACATCCCCGATGCTCACAAGCCCGGTCAGCCGGCCGTTCTCCACAATCGGCAAATGACGGAAATGCCGCTCGGTCATGATCTCCATCGCTTGTTCTGTAGTGGTTTCGGGCGTGGCGGTGATGGGGTTGGGGGTCATCAGGTCGGCCGCGGTAAGCTCCAGCGTCTGCGCGGCGCGGCGAGAGAGGCTGCGCACGATGTCACGCTCACTGAGAATGCCGACAAGCTCGCCATTCTCCACAACCAGCACAGCGCCAATGCCCTTTTGGGCCAAAACATCGACAACGCCGCCGACGGGCAGATCTGGCGTGACCGACACAAAACCGGGGGGTTTGTTTTTCAGAATTGCCTGTACCAGCATTCTCGTTCCTCCTTTTTTGTCAGTATGGGGAATGACGCTGGCGGGTTCAATTCTTATTTGAAACC
>JAGWZS010000031.1 GCA_018971905.1 Rhodospirillales bacterium
GCTGGCTTATGGGCTCAACCGCGCGCTGGGTGAGGCGCATAACATCGCCTGCCCCTCGGCGTTGATTGGCGCCTCGAATTTTTTTGAGCTGGCGGTGGCCGCCGCCATCAGCCTGTTCGGCTTCAACTCCGGCGCGGCGCTGGCAACAGTTGTCGGTGTGCTGATCGAAGTGCCCGTGATGCTGCTGACCGTCAAACTCGTGATGGCAACCCAAGGCTGGTATGAACGTGCGGATGGCGTCAAAACCCATGGCTGAGACATCCTTGCCCAATCTCGATGAAGCGTGCTTCAGGCCGATTGATGAATCGCGCCTGTTCGATGCGCCCCGGCTGTCACACAAGCCGCGCGTTCTGCTGCTCTATGGCTCCGTGCGGGTGCGCGCCTTCAGCCGTCTGGTGACGGAGGAAGCCGCCGCGATTTTGCAAACTCTTGGCGCCGAGACACGCAGCTTCAACCCGTCTGGCCTGCCTCTGCCCGATGATGCCGGGGCAGATCATCCGAAAGTGCAGGAATTGCGGGATCTGGTGAGCTGGTGCGAGGGCATGGTGTGGTGCTCGCCCGAGCGACATGGCGCCATGACCGGGATCATGAAGGCGCAGATTGACTGGATTCCGCTGGCGCTCGGCGCCGTGCGCCCGACACAGGGCAAAACCTTGGCGGTGATGCAGGTTTGCGGTGGTTCGCAGAGCTTCAATGCGGTCAACCAGCTGCGTATTCTGGGCCGCTGGATGCGCCTGATCACCATTCCCAACCAATCCTCCGTGCCAAAAGCCTTCACCGAATTCGATGAGAATGACCGGATGAAGCCATCGCCTTATTACGACCGCATCGTGGATGTGATGGAGGAGTTGGTGAAGTTCACTCTGCTGACACGCGGTTGCGCGGATTATCTGGTGGACCGCTACAGCGAGCGCCGGGAAAATGCCGAAGAACTTTCCAAGCGGGTCAACCAGCGCGCGATCTAAACCGAACGCTTGCGGAACAGCCAACCCGCCGTGATGAGGCTGATGAGCGCAAGGGCGGTCATGGCGGCGAACTGGGGCAGCAGGGTGGTGAGGCTGGGCTGCTCGAGAAAGCAGTCACGGATGACCACCAGCGCGTAGCGCATGGGATTGATGAGGGTGAGATCTTGCACAAAGGCCGGCATGTTGGCGATGGGCGTGGCGAAGCCCGAGAGAATGATGGACGGCACCATGAACAGGAAGGCGCCGAGCAGCGCCTGCTGCTGGGTGGCGGCGAGTGAGGAGATCATCAGCCCGATGCCGGTAACCGAGGCGATGAACAAAAGCAGCCCAGTATAGAGCAGCGCCAATGAGCCCAGCAGCGGCACGCCGAACCATAAATGCGTGGCCAGGATGATAACCGTGCCCTCAACGAGGCCAATGATAAGGCCGGGCAGGCTTTTGCCCAGTACAATGTCGATGGGCCTGAGCGGCGTAACGAGGGTCTGGTCGAACGTGCCGGCCTCGCGTTCCCGTGCGACGGAGAGCCCCACCACCAGCAATGTGACGACCTGGGTGAGAAGTGCGACGATGCCGGGAATGATGAACCAGTGCGAGTCGAGCGTGGGATTATACAGCGCGCGCGGCACGAGTTGTGCGGGCGGCGGCACGCCGCCATGCGCGGCGGCCCAGCTCTGGCTGGCGGAGGTGATGATGTCGCTGGCATAGCCCAAGATTAGCAAAGCGGTATTGGAATTACGGCCATCGACGATGATTTGCACCGGTGCTGGCTGGCCAAGCAGCAGATTGCGCCCATAACGCGGGTCGATGTCAAGCACCATCTCCACGGCACGTGAGTCGATGAGTTGCCTGATGCGCTCTGGACTATGCAATACCGCGACCTGCTGGAAACTTGGCGCGCCGACGAAATCCGCCACCAGATCGCGCGAGATGGTGGTTTGATCTTGGTCATAAACCGCGAAGGGCACATGGTTGAGATCGAAGCTGGCGGCATAGCCGAACACGACAAGCTGAATGAGCGGCGGGCCGATCAGCACCATGCGGCTTTTGCCATCGCGCAAGATGGCGAGAAACTCCTTGATGACCAGAGCGAGCAGACGGGCCAGCATGGTTCAGTCGAGCCTCTTGCGCGCGGCCAGCCGCGCCAGACCCAGAAAGATCACCGCCATGACCAGCAGGGCGAACAGATTGGGCAGGATGACGGACCATACCGTGCCGGCCAGAAACAGACTTTGCAGAATGGCCACAAAATAGCGCGCCGCGACGATATGGGTGAGCAGTTGGATGGGTGTGGGCATGCTGGAAATATCGAATATAAACCCTGAAAGGATGAAGGCCGGCAGGAAGGTGGTGATGATGGCGATCTGCCCGGCGACGAACTGGTTTTTGGCCACGGTGGAAATCAGTAGCCCCATGCCGAGCGAGGCGAGCATGAACAGCGACGAGGCTAGGCCAAGCACGATGAGCGAGCCCAGCAGCGGCACGCCAAACAGCCCAGTCGCGATCATTACCGAGGCCACCATGCCCCCCATGCCGAGCAGGAAATAGGGAATGATCTTGGCGATCAATATCTCATTCATGCTCACTTTGGTGACCATCAACGCTTCCATGGTGCCGCGCTCCCATTCACGCGCGATGACAAGCGCGGTGAGCAACGCGCCGGTGAGGGTCATGATGACGGCGATAAGCCCTGGCACCAGATAATCGCGGCTGCTGACCGCCGGGTTGAACCAGATGCGCGGCTCGAGATCGATGGGCTCAGGATTGGCAACGCCCGCCAACGCGGCCTGCTGCGCCACCCAATCCGCCCAGCCTTGTTCGACATAATTCTCGATCAGTCGGGCATTATTGGCGTCGATGCCGTTGACGAACAGGCCGATGGCCGGGCTTTGGCCTGCGGCAAGCTTACGGGCGAAATCACCTTGCAGCCAGATGAAGCCATCGATATCGCCATTGCTCATGGCCCGCGCCGCGGCCGGTTCATTCACGAAATCCTGTGGGGTGAAATAGGGCGAATGGCGGAATTCGGCGGTGAGGCTCGTGGCCGCGGCACTTGGTTCATCAACCACCAGCCCCAGCCCGACATGGCGGGCATCGAGCGACACGCCATAGCCGAACAATAGCAGCAGCATTGTGGGCAGAATGAAGGCAATGGCGATGGAGGAGGGGTCGCGCAGGATTTGCAGGGTTTCCTTGCGGATAAGGCCGCGCAGGCGCATCAGCATCGCGTTCATGCCGCTTGCCCGCTTTGCTGGGCGCCATTGGCCGCGATGAGGGCAACAAAGGCGTCCTCCATGGTTGGCGCGGGCAGTTCGGCCGTGCGGGCGGCGTTTTTAAGGTCTTCTGAGGTGCCAGCGGCCAGAATCCGTCCCTGCGCCATGATGACCAGATGGTCGCAATATTCGGCCTCATCCATGAAATGGGTGGTCACCAGCACGGTCACGCCCTGGTCCGCCAGCGCGTTGATGCGCCGCCAGAACTCGCGCCGGGCCAGGGGGTCCACGCCGGAAGTGGGTTCATCGAGGAACAGCACGCCGGGCTCGTGCATGAGCGCGCAGGCCAGCGCCATGCGCTGCTTGAAGCCCAGCGGTAAATCACGGCTGGTGGCGTCGGCGTAATCGCCAAGCTCGAATTCACTGAGCGCCCAGGTGATGCGTTGCGCGCGCCGCGCCCCGCGCAGTCCGTAAGCCGAGGCGAAGAAGCGCAGATTCTGGATCACACTGAGATCGCCATAGAGCGAGAATTTTTGCGCCATATAGCCAAGCCTGCCGCGCGCAGTGGCGGCGGCGGTGCGCAGATCAAACCCATCCACGCTCAGCCTGCCGCTGGTGGCGGGCAGCAGGCCGCACAACATGCGGAAGGTGGTGGATTTACCAGCACCATTCGCACCCAGCAGGCCGAAGATCTCACCACGTTGCACGGTGAAACTGATGTCATCGACCGCCGCGAAAGCGCCGAAGCGTTTGGTGAGGTGATCAACTTCGATGACAGCTTGTTGCGGCGCTGACATGGCGGCAGGCGGAGTTGGTGTGGCCAGGGCTTGGATGCCCGTTTTGGCGCGCAAGAGATCGACAAACCGGTCCTCGAAACGCGGCGCGATGGGGCCAAGCGTGAGGCCCGTGATGCCGGGCGGCTTGATCGCCTCTGTCGCCGCGCCCGTATCCAGCACCAGGCGCACGGCTTCGCCCTGGATCAGCGCATCCATCACGCCGGGCGTGGAAGAAAGCGCTGTTTGCAGCACGCGTTTGGGCGTGCCATCCGCGCGGGCCAAAAAGCTGCGCCCCGCCATGGCCTGGGTGAAATCCCCTGGCTTGCCCGCGCCGATCAACTGCCCCTCATGCAGCAGCAGCACTTCATCGCAGCGTTCCGCCTCGTCGAGATAGGCGGTGGAGAGCAAAACGCTCATGCCGGCACCGCGCACGAGATGATCGACGATCTGCCATAGCTCTCGGCGCGACACGGGATCAACGCCAACCGTCGGTTCGTCGAGCAGCAAGAGCCGGGGCGGGCGGATGAGCGTGCAGGCCAGACCCAGTTTTTGCTTCATGCCGCCCGAGAGCCGGCCCGCCAGGCGCGTGGTGAAGGGCTGCATGCCGGTCATGTGCAAAAGCTCGGCATAGCGGCCGGGGCGCGCGGCCACAGGTACGCCCTGCAAATCGGCGTAAAGGTCGAGATTCTCCTGAACGGTCAGGTCTTCATACAGCCCGAAACGCTGCGGCATGTAAGAGATCATGCCTTGAACCTTAAGGGGTTCGGCGCGCACATCCGTGCCAAAAACGCTGATCTTGCCGTCATCGAGGCGGAGCAGCCCGGCGATGAGCCGCATCAGTGTGGTCTTGCCCGCGCCATCGGGGCCGATCAGCCCGGTCACCAGCCCGGGCGCGGTTTGCGCGCTCACCCCCTCAAGCGCGGTGACCACGCGCTTGGCCACGCGGAACCGGCGCGTGACCCCCTCCAGGACCAGCGCTTTTGGGACCAGCGCTTTTGGCGCGGCTTCAGTTGGCGGGGGCATTGGGGCCGCCGCACACATCCGCGCCCCGTGCCGCGCCCGCTGTTTTCGGCTGGGTGAGGCCAATGCTCACGGTCGCGGGCATGCCAAGCTGTAACTGGCCTTGCGGGTCGCAAGCATACACACGGAGCTGATAGACGAGCTGGGCGCGCAAATCGGGCGTCTCGACCGTCTTGGGCGTGAATTCGGCGGTGGGGGAGATGTAACCGACCCAGCCGCGATAGGTTTTGCCCGGATAGGAATCCGTGCTGATGCCGGCTTCCATGCCCAGCCGGATGCGGCCCAGATCGCTCTCGGGCACATAGGCGCGCACCCACAGCGGATTGGTGAGCGCGATGACATAAACCGGCGCGGAAGGCGAGGTCATGTCGCCGGGTTCCTGCACGCGCTCTTCGATTATGCCATCGGCGGGGGCGTAGAGTTTGGTGTCTTTGTATTCCTGCGCGGCCAGGGCCGCGTTGGCTTTCGCGGCATCATAGGCACCCTGGGCTGCGGCAATATCCTCGGCGCGCGGGCCTTTGACGGCCAATATGTAAGCCTGTTTGGCGGCTTCGTAATTTTGTTTGGCGTTGAGGTAGGCGGCCTGGGCGTCATCGCGCTGCTGGATGGTGGCCGCGCCGCCGGGTGCCAGCGTGGCATAGCGGCTGAAGTTGGCCGCATCGTTCTCGTAGACCACCTCCAGCGCATCCATCTGCGCCTTGGCCTGGGCAATCTGCTCTGGGCGCGACCCAGCAAGCAGTGCGGCCAGAATTTGCTGCTGATTGGTGGCTTGGCCGTTGGCGGTGGCCAGCGCGTCCGCAAAGCGGCTTTGATCGAGCGTGGCAATCAGTTCACCTTTATGAACAGCATCGCCCTCCTGCACCAACATGTGGTCAATCCGCCCTGAATCGTAAAACGCGGCATAGACCTCGCGGATATCGACATTGCCATAGAGCGTGAGCCGGTTGGCGTCAGGTGCCGCGCGCCAATGCTGATAAGCGCCCACACCCAGCCCCGTCACCAGAATGACGGCGGCCACCAAAATGAGCCGTTTGCGTTTGACTGCCATGATCGTGCTTCGTCCCTGTCAGATGCCGCTTTGGGTGTTATAATCAGATCATCACGCGGCGAGCCAGGCGGCAACATCCTCGGGCTTTGGCAGGCCACCAGCATGTACGACCTTGCCGTCGATCACGACTCCGGGCGTTGAAACCACGCCATAACCCGCGATGGCTGCATAATCCGCGACTTTTTCAATGCTCACCTGCACGCCGAGCTTGGCGGCTTCGGCTTCCACCATTTCGGCGGTGGCGATACAGCGTTTGCAGCCAGGGCCAAGGATTTTGACGCTCTTCATGAGAGAACTCCAAATTTACGAGAACAGGAAGTTGAACAGATAGCCCACGGCGATGATGCCAATGGTCACGATAACGATAAAAACCGCCAGCAGCCGAAGGGAGAGAACCTTACGCAGAATAATCCACTCAGGCGCCGAGAGCGCCGTGACTGACATCATGAACGCCAAGGCCGTGCCCAGTGCGGCGCCCTTGCCGAGCAGGGCGATGACCACCGGAAAAATCCCCGCCGCGTTGGAATAAATCGGCACGCCGATCAGCACGACGAGCGGCACGGTCCACCAATGGCCATGCCCCATGATGTTCGCCAGCATCTGGGTTGGCGCATAGCCATGGATGAAGGCCCCCGCGGCAACTCCCGCGATAATCCAACCCCAAACCCGGCCGAATATGTCGCCCATGGCTTCAAGCCCGGCATGGATACGATCGACAAATCTCAGCCGCGCGGGAGAGGGCGCGTCAGGGTTGGTGCGGATCTCGCGCACCCATTGTTCCAGCCAGCCTTCCAGATGCAGCCGGCCGATAACCCAGCCCGCGGCGATGGCTACGGCCAGCCCGAAAGCGAGATAGGTGAGGGCCACGCGCCAGCCCACCAGGGCAAAGAGCAGCCCCAGCGCCACCTCGTTGATCATAGGAGAGGCGATGAGGAAGGAAAACGTCACGCCCAGCGGCACACCCGCTGAAACAAAGCCAACGAATAGCGGCACGGCCGAGCAGGAGCAGAACGGCGTGACGATGCCTAAGCTGGCGGCGGCGATGTTGCCAAGCCCCTCACGCTTGCCAGCCAGAAAGGCGCGCGTACGCTCGGGCGAGAAGAAGCTGCGCACCATGCCCATGCCAAACACGACCAGCGCCAGCAGCATCAGAACTTTCGGTGTCTCGAACACGAAGAAGCGCAGAGTTGCATCGAGATGCCCGCCAGGGGTGACGGGCAGATGCGACACCAGCCAGTCAGAGACGGGCTGCAACTGCCAATAGACGACAAACCAGGCGCAAAGCGCCAGGATCATGCCGCCGACCAACAAGGCGTCGCGGGAGTGTTTCTGGACTGGTGGCGGGGTGAAGGTTGAGCTGCTCATGCGGCGGCCTTGGTGTCTGGAGTGTTTTGCGCGGCCAGGGCCAAAGCGGCCTCGACAAGGGTTGTGACGGCGGGCGGAATATTGGCGGCCCGCCGGTAGCGCACCCACTGGGCGTCTCGCCGGTCGGTCACCAACCCGGCATTTTTGAGCGCCGCCATGTGGCGTGACATGCGCGATTGAGTGACGCCGAGGCGCTGCATCAGCTCGCACACGCAATGTTCCTGGCCGTCCCACAAGAGCGCCAAGGCAGCAAGCCGTGTTGGCTCAGCCAGGGTGGTCAGGATGTCGCAGGGGTCTATGGCTCTGATCATGTCATAAATATGCGCCTAAGCGCATAAGCGCGCAAGGTGGAGGGTAAAATTTTCCCGGCCTCACATGTCAGGATAGAGGGAGTATTGTTATGCAGCTTATTTGGCGCACTCGTTCCGCCACAAGTGTACCCAGCCCTGATGCCGGGGCGCCACCACAGCGTAAAGTATGCACCACAACCTTGACCATCCTGGCGCCTCGTTCAGGTGATGCGCTCAAGCGCCAGGGCGATGCCTTGGCCGCCGCCAATGCACAGTGTCACAACCCCGCGCCGGAGGTCATCACGTTGCACGGCATGCAGCAGCCGGGTGGTCAGCACCGCGCCTGTCGCCCCGATCGGATGGCCATGAGCAATGGCCCCGCCCTCCACATTCACAACATCCTCGGCCAGCCCCAGATCGTGAATGACGGCCAGCACGATCGCGGCGAATGCCTCGTTGATCTCGAAGCGGTCCACATCGCTGATCCTCCAGCCTGCACGGTCCAGCGCCTGACGCACGGCGGGCACCGGGCCAAGCCCGAAATAGCCAGGCTCCACCGCGCCAATCCCATAGGAGACCAGCCGCGCCATTGGCTTTAACCCATGCCGCGCGGCCCATTCCGCCTCCGCCACCACCATGGCCGCGGCCCCCGTGTTCAGCCCAGGCGCATTGCCAGCCGTGATAGTGCCATCCTTGCGAAAGGCAGGCTTGAGCGCGGCGAGGGATGCAAGTGTGGTGTCTGGCCGGTTATGCTCATCCTTCTCAAACCGGACTGGCCCCTTGCGCCCGGAAAGGATGACCGGCTCGATCTCGGCCAAAAACTTGCCGGCCGCCTGCGCCGCGGCGAAGCGTGATTGCGAGCGTTCCGCCCAGCGGTCCTGCGCGGTACGGTCAATGTGATATTTGGCCGCGAGATCCTCGGTATGCCAGCCGGAATGCTGACCGGAGAAGGCGTCGTTAAGGCCATCCTCCAGCATCGCATCAACCAGCACGCCCGACCCTATGCGATACCCCCAGCGCGCCTCACGTTGCAGATAGGGCGCGAGGTCCATGTTCTCCATCCCGCCCGCGAGGGCGCTATCGATAAAGCCGAGCATGATCTCTTGCGCGGCGGAGACAATCGCCTGCGCGCCGGAGCCGCAAACGCGGTTCACGGTCATCGCGGGCACCTCCACGGGCATGCCTCCACCGATGGCGGCTTGCCGGGCGGGATTCATCTTCGTTCCAGCCTGGATCACGTTGCCCATCGCCACGGTGCCGATTTCTGCGGCGGGAAGCCCTGATCGCTCCAGCACGGCCCGCACCACCGCAGCTCCCAGCTGCGGTGCCGGTGTGGTCTTCAGTGTTCCCCCATAGGTTCCGATCGCAGTGCGGACCGGCGCGCAAAGAACAATTTTGCGGTGCGCCATGGACAAGGCCTCCCAATGTACCAGTAATCTCTAACAAATGGCGTGGGTGACAGCCTTGATGTTGATCAACCAGGAGGTGCAGGCTGGTGTTACATTCTCTTTGATAACTGGATCGCCCTTCCCCCGGTGATATTGGTGAGGGTGCTCTATTTGCGAATGTTTTCATGCAGTCTGTGATGCCGCCCTGCCATTAACGCCCCCTTCATGAAATGAAGCGCCGCTGTTTGCATATCTGTGTCAGCCTGTCTGCTGGAATCACGGAATTTGGAGCATTGAGCACCATGGGGTGTATGCGGCCTGCCGTCCTCCGGACGCTCGGCGGTCGCTACGGCAGGCTGACACCGGCCTCTTGTACCACTGCCTGGGACACGGCCTGCTGGACTGAGGGGAGGGATGGCAAGCGGTTAAGCAGGGTTGAAATAGACCAAATTTTCAAGTATATCCTTTACGGATATACTTAGGGGGTTCTCATGCTGATGCGAACATCACTGTTTCTCTCCAACCGTTCGCAGGCCGTGCGGTTGCCCAAGGCCGTGGCTTTCTCCGAGGGGGTCCACGAGGTGGTCATCGTTCCCGATGGCCCCCGCCGGATCATCGCGCCCGCCGAAGCGGCTTGGGATGATTTCTTTGATGCCCAAGGCATCGATCTTGACGCGCGCAAACAGCCAGCAATGCAGGAGCGCGAGCGTTTTTGATGTTGCGCTATATGCTGGACACCAATTTCTGCATCCGTGTTCTCCGGGACAGACCCAAGGGGCTGAGGGCGCGCTTCAATGCCAATGCCGAAGCGTTGTGTCTCTCTGATGTGGTCCTGTACGAATTGCTCTATGGTGCAGAACGCTCAAACGACCCGCCGCGCATTCGCCGTGAAGTTGAGCATTTTGCAGCCCGGCTGACAATGTTGCCCTTCGACAGCGAGGCAGCGGCGCATTCAGCCGATATACGGGGTGATCTGGAGCGGCGGGGGAATGTGATCGGCCCGTACGATTTGATGATCGCCGGGCATGCGCGCAGCAGAGGCTTGGTTGCCGTTACCGGTAATCTGGGCGAGTTCCAGCGCGTGGTGGGCCTGAGGTGTGAAGACTGGCTGGTATAAGCCGTACGGCGCGGTTAGCACATTTTTCAGAATTTACCGTAACGATCTTACTCAATTTAACGCATTATTTATCACATAAAACAAAATCATCAAAAATAACTCAATTAAATCATACTACAACAACGAGGCTCGTCAGGCTCATAACCTGAAGGTCGTCAGTTCAAATCTGGCCCCCGCAACCAAATATCTGAGACAAATCAACGTATTAAAGCCGCCGAAAGGCGGCTTTTTGCTGTCCAGCGCACTAGGGCAGTCTTAGGGTAATTTAACTCGGATTCCCAAACCTGATGGCCTATGGTCGTGGTCCGCCAATGATCCGCAACCGGAGCGCGTTATGCGCAAGGGGGTGTCATGCCGACCGTCGAGCTGTTGGGTGGAAAGGTTCAGATTTATCAGCGCGGCAATAGCCGCTTCTGGCAGGCGCGGGCGTCTGTTGGCGGCAAGCAGCGCCAGTTTAGCACCAAAGCCGAAACACAGGAGCTGGCCGCCAAGGCGGCGGAGAGCTGGTACTTCAAATTGCACGGTCAGGCCGAAGCCGGCGTGCTGAATGACCGTCCAACCTTCAGGAAGGCGGCTGATCAATTCCTCAAGGAATACGGGGTGATCACCGAGGGCGAGCGCTCGGAGAAATGGACCGAGAGCCACGGCATCCGGTTGCGGGTGCATCTGCTGCCGTTCTTTGGGGCGTTGCCGTTGGACAAGGTGACGCCCGGCAAGGTGCAGGAATACCGGGTGCATCGGATGACCAGCTATGCGGCGCCCAACCCTCACTCCAAAAGTCAGCATAAGCCCAAGGCCAAGCCGCCGGCCCGCAGCACGCTGCACGATGAGGTGGTGACGCTGCGCATGGTGCTCAAAACCGCCATCCGCCATGGCTGGTTGGAGTATCTGCCGGATTTGACGCCGCCTTACCGGACCCAGGGCAAAATCACCCACCGGCCCTGGTTCAGCCCCGAGGAATATAAGCAGCTTTACGAGGCGGCGCGGGCTTATGCGAAGGAACCGTTCCGCTCACACCTCAAGTGGAATGCTGAGCAGGTTTATGACTTCGTGCTGTTCATGGCCAATACCGGGTTGCGGCCGGATGAGGCGTTTAATCTGCAGCATCGGGATGTGACGATTGCCGCGGGTGACGGCAAGCAGGAGCTTCTGGAAATTGAAGTACGCGGCAAGCGCGGTGTTGGGCATTGCAAGAGCATGCCGGGGGCTGTGCGGGTTTATCAGCGGCTGCTGGCGCGGGCTAAGCCGGTGCAGGTAGAATCCCGCCGCGAGCGGCAGCACCGGCGCAGGACTGGCGGGGACGCACCTGTCCCGTCCGCGCCCGAATATCCGGGGGCGACGGATCTGGTCTTCCCGGGCAATCACATCAAGCTGTTCAATAATCTACTGGCCCGGACTGGGCTCAAGCTGGATCGGGATGGCAAGGCTCGGACCGCCTATAGTTTGCGCCATACCTATATCTGCATGCGGCTGATGGAAGGGGCGGATATCTATCAGGTTGCCAAGAATTGCCGCACCTCGGTTGAGATGATCGAGAAGCATTATGCGATCCATCTGAAGAACACGCTCGATGCCACCGCCATCAATGTCATGCGCAAGCGGGCCGGGAAAGCCAAGACAAAAGCTGGTGCGGGGAAGGGCGCAAGGAAGGCGGGAGAGGGCAGTGCGGAATTGGACGGAGATGGGGCGGATTAGAACTGGGCGGAACTGACGGAAAGCCGGGCGAAGGCCCGGCGAAATAGCGATCCGCTTGGCGGATCGCCAAAAAGCGCACCCCTTGCGGGTGCGCAATCAGGGGCTTGGCCCCGCTTGAATGTGGCCGACTACTCATCAGCTTCTCAAAACGCTAAGGCCACCGGCAGCTTCTCGGCGCAAGTGGTAGAACATGCTCTATCCAAATGTACTTAACCCCAGCCT
>JAGWZS010000032.1 GCA_018971905.1 Rhodospirillales bacterium
AGACCTGGCAGCTCAACGGCCGGCTACTGCGCCCGGCGATGGTTGTGGTTTCCAAGGCGCCCGCGCAAAATTAGTTTCTGAGCGGGGCCACACCCGCCGGTTTTGCCCCGCTCAACCCAAAAATGCCCCGCAGAAAGCCCGGCGTGAGTGCCGAAAGCGGGTTCACACTCACCTGCGGATCATCGAGCGGCCCTTGCACGTGCGCCCGCATGGCAATCAACCCACCACCCTTCTCCGCCGAAAACAAATGCCCCAGCAGCGGAATTTTCCCCAGAAGCGCATTGAGTGCGTATGCGGGGACGATGGTGGTGGCAAGATTGCAGATGTCGGTGCTGGTATTCACCGTGCCGCTGGCGGTAAAGCCCAGTGATTCGGAATAGGCGTCAGCACCTTGCAGGTGCAGCACGTCGCCATCCAGCGTGAAAGGGACCGTGGCGTGGTCGATGAGCAGACCAGGGCCGGAAACCGCTTCCGCCACGCCATAAAGGGTGGCCGCCTGCAGTACCTTGATGAAGCCGGGCGCATTCACCATCCTGGCCTGGCTGAGCTTCAAAACCCCTTCGGCCGGCGCACCGCCATATTCGGCTTGCAGGTTAAGCCCGCCGCCGCGCATATTGCCATAAATGTCCAGTGCCCGCAGTAATGTGCCCGCGTCATCGCCCTGTATGTTCAGGCTGCGGCGGGAGGCGGAAACCGGTGCCACCAGCACACTCACACCCTGCGCCGTGCCCACGGCATGGTCGAGGGTATAGCCCTGCCCCGAAGCGGTAAGGCTGACATTGGTTAACCCCGGCGCGGGCGGTTTAGAGACATACAGCGTTTGAAACGACAGCGAAGCCCGCCAAGGTGCGCCCGGCCCGGCGGGCTTGGCCGGGGCAGCCTTTGCCTGCGCTTCAGCCTTCTTCCAGCCGCGGCGCCGCAGGTCCAACACCGCGCCGCTAGCCCGCAACACCCATGGCGCGCCAGCTGTGGCGGGAACACTGAGCCTGCCGCTGGCCTCGGAGCGGCCAATCTGCGCGTTCTGCAGCGTGAACAACCGCCCCTGGCTGTAGCCATGCACGGAAAAACCAGGCGCCTGCACGTCCAGACTTTGAATATCAGCCAGGCTGCCATTATGCAGGGTAAAACGCGCCGTGAGGCTGCCCGTACTCCCGGGCGATTTTTCCCATCCCAGCAAGGGCAACGCCAGGCCAACCGGCGTCAGGTCCGCCGTCACCTCAGCCTGTTGCTGCCCGTTGGGGGGGCCACTTACCGCAAACACAAACGGCGCCGAACCTTGTGCCGCAGAGCTGATGCTGCTTGGCGTATCCAGCCCGAAGGCACGCCAGAGTGCCGGCCCGGCGGCGCCTTTAATGGTCAGCGTCTGGCTGCCATTGCGGCTGAAGTTCTGGTTCATCGTCACGCGGGCGGGTTTACCAGCCAAATCCGCCGTGGCGGTGGCGCTCAGCGTGCGGCCATCCGTTGTCAGTTTCACCGCGCCGTTGCTGAAACTGATGCCCGGAATGGGGGTGGCCATATGCACGCCGGTCAGGTCTGCGTGGATATCCAAGGTCACGTCCGCCAGGGTAAGATTTTTCTTGAAGGGGATCGTCGCGGCCAGGCTGCCCCGCGCGGCACCGGTGGCGCCCCGTATTTCCGGTGCGGTGGTGTCCAGCAGGCTCAACGGCGGTGCGGCCAAAACCGAAAGTACATCCTGCACCCGCCCTGCGAGGTCGAGTTTAAGGTCTCCGAACTGATCCTTGGCCGTAAGGTCGGTAATCACCAGGCTGCCGCTCTTTAAGGCCACCCCGCCGGTTTCGCCGGCACTCGCCGTAATCACCGCGGTATCCGCGCCGGGCAAGGTGAATACACCGTTCAGATGCTCGATTGGCGCGGCGCCGCGCAGCCAGGTCAGCGTGAGGTTGTCACCGCTGAACTGGCCTTGGGCGTTTTGAAGCTGGAAGTGGGAAAGGTCGCCATTGGCTGACATGTCAAAGCTGAACTGCGCATCGTGCGCCGTGCCAGCGGTGATGTTGCGGGTCACCCATCTGCGCGTGTCCCGCAACACATCCGGCGGCCAAAAGGCTGGCAGGTCCTGCGCCTGCAAGGCATCCACATGCACATTCAATCGGCCAAGCCACAGCCTGTTCCGGTGCGCATGAAAACTGAAAGTGAGGCGCGGCGCGCTCTGCCCCCGCTGGGCCAGCTGCGCCAACCCATTGGTTACATTCACGTCTCCGCTTTGTGAAACCGCGAGGACGAAATGGGCAGCACTCAACGCAATGCGATTCTCGCCACTGCCGATATCGCCAGCCCCCACCGTTACGTAAACCGCCCCCCGCAGCAGCGTGAAGCCGGGCCCTGGCCAGAGGTTCGCATACCACGCCACCGGCACATTTCCGTCAGGGAATGTCGCCCCCACCCCGCTGAGCAGCACCGGGTCCCGCCCGCCGAACAAATCCGCCACCGGCAAAGAGAGGTCGGCATAGGGAATTTCCGCCAGGGTGCCGCCAGAATCCGTTACCACCTCTATGTGCGCGAGCCGCAGCACCAGCGGCATGGCGCCGCCACGGCGATACCCAGCCCAGGCAAGCTCCGCCTTGGCCACATGCACCTCCACGCCCTCGCCGGTTACGCGTGAGGCAAGGCTGGCGGCCAGTTGTGGAATCTCCAGCGGCCCTTTCGAGAGCCGGTAAGCCAGTAACCCGAACGAGGCAAAAGCCAGCAGCACCAGCAGCATGGCGATACGGCCAAGCTGGTGCAATGCTTCAACAATAATCCAGGCCGCTTGACCTCTGCGGGACTTCATTCTGTTCTGCTTGCCAGATGCCCCGCGATCTTCACAAGCCATGCTTTCCAGATGCCGCCAATCCGGCGGCGGCGGCGCGCCTGCGGGAAGATTTCTCCGCCCTCGGCGTGCGGGAGGCAGCCGTTGCCGCCACCGAATCGGGGGCCGCCCTGCTGGCGGTCCTGGGCGGTAACGCACCTTATCTGGCCGAGCTTGCCTGCCGTGAGCCCGCCACGCTGATCGCCTGCCTGGAAACCGGGCCGCAAAGCCCGATCCAGACGGTTCTGGCAGGGCTGGACGCACTGCCCCCCAACCTGCCCCGCGCCAGCCTCAGCGCAGCGCTGCGCCAGGCCAAGCGGCAAGTGGCGCTGGCTATCGCCATCGCGGATATCGGCGGCATCTGGACGCTGGAACAGGTGACTGGCGCGCTCTCCGGCCTTGCCGAAACCGCCTTGCGCGCCGCCACCCGCCATCTGCTTCGCGCCCTGCATGAAGCCGGAGGAATCACCCTGCCCTACCCGGAGGAACCCGAACGCGAAAGCGGCTTCGTGGCGCTGGCACTCGGCAAGCTGGGCGCGCGGGAGCTTAATTATTCATCAGATATCGATCTTGTCCTGCTTTACGATCCCGAATCCTCTCCCTACGCCCCAGACTCGCAGCCGCTGATGGCCCGCCTGGCGCGGGATCTCACCACCCTGCTCTCAGTGCGGGATGAGGAAGGCTATGTGTTCCGTGTCGATCTGCGGCTCCGCCCGGACCCTGGCGCCACCCCGCCCGTGGTGGCTCTGCCCACCGCCCTCACCTATTACGAAAGCCATGGCCGCACATGGGAGCGCGCGGCGTTCTCCAAAGCGCGCCCGGTGGCGGGGGACCTTGCGCTTGGCCGGCATTTCCTCGCCGCCATCCGCCCCTTCATCTGGCGCAAATATCTGGATTTCGCGGCCATCTCCGACATTCACGAGATGAAACGCCAGATCGACGCACAGCACAGCGCCAAGGGGCTGCACGGGCTGGATGTGAAGCTGGGGCGCGGCGGCATCCGGGAGATCGAGTTCATCGTACAGACGCTGGGGCTTGTCTGGGGCGGACAAAACCCGGCTTTGCGCATCCCCGCCACGCTGGAAGCCCTGCCTGCCATGGCCCGCGCCGGACATATACCCGAGCGCGCCGCCCGCCAGCTCGCCGCCGATTACCGGGAGCTGCGCCGCGTGGAGCACCGGCTGCAAATGGTAGCGGACCGCCAGACCCATGAACTGCCCGCCACCGATACCGCCCTGGATGCTTTCTGCGTCTTCCTGAACGCACCTCATTTCAGGCGAGACTTCCCTCGCCTGCTGAACCGCGTGCACAAGCATTTCCTGGAATTCTTCGATGCCGGGGCGGAAAACGGCAAGGGCGCACTGGACCCTGGCCAAAACGGCCCGCCGCCCGCCGCCTTTTCTGCCAGGCTGCATGAGCTGGGCTTCAAGGACGACAAGCATATCGCCGAACGGCTGCGGGACTGGGCCTCTGGCACCATGCCCGCCTTGCGCTCACCACGGGCGCGGGAATTGCTGGAAACGCTGCTGCCGCATCTGCTCTCGGCCCTTGGCGCGCAGCCCGAGCCGGACAAAGTGTTCGCGCATTTCGACACGCTGCTCGGCCGCCAGCGCGCCGGGGTACAGCTATTATCCCTCTTCGCCCGCAACACCGCCCTGCTGCGGCGCCTGGCCGCCGTGCTGGGCGCGGCTCCGGCGCTTTCGGATTATCTGTCTGACGACGCCCAGGCGCTGGACGGGCTGCTGGCTCCGCAGGCGCGCTTTTCTGCCCCCCGGCCTTTGCTGCGGCACCTGCTGGCCGAGGCGGAGGATTTGGAGCAGGCCGCTACCACCATGCGGCGCTTCGTGCGGCAGGAGGAATTTCACCTCTCCGTCGCCACGCTGGAAGGCCGGTTGGACGCGAACGAGGCCGGGCGCCTGCGCAGCACGCTGGCGGAAGCCGCACTCTCCCAACTTCTGCCCTTCGTGATCACCGCGCAGAAGGAACGCCAGGGCGCGGTGCGTGGCGCCAAAGTGGCGGTTGTGGCGCTGGGCAAGGCCGGTGCGGGAGAAATGCTGGCGGGCTCAGATCTCGACCTGATGCTGGTTTACGACCATGCCCCCGCCGCCATTGCCCCCACCCAATGGTTTGTGCGGCTTAGCCACAGCTTTATCGGCGCGCTCACCGCACAGGGACCGGGCGGGCCACTCTACCATGTGGATATGCGGCTGCGCCCCTCCGGCAACCAGGGGCCGGTGGCCGTCTCGCTCGCCGCCTTTCGTAACTACCACGCCCGCGACTCCTGGACCTGGGAGCGTCTGGCGCTCACCCGTGCGCGGGTGATGGCCGCCACACCCGGCTTTGCCGCCACAGTGCGTGAGGCGATTCTGAACGCGCTCTGCCGCCCGGAACCCCGCGCCAAGATACTTGCCGACACAGCCGATATGCAGGCCCGGCTGGCCGCGGAAATGCCGCCGCGTGGACCGTTCGACCTGCGGTCCATCCCCGGTGGGATGATGGAGGTCAGCTTCATCGCCCAGGCATTGCAGCTCATTCACGGCGCCACGGAACCCGCCTTGTTTCAGCCCAACACGGCAGCCGCGCTGAAAACCCTGGCCGATGCCGGGCACCTGCGCCAGAGCGAAGCCGAAACCCTGATCCATGCGGATTTCCTGTGGCGGACCGTTCAGGGCATTAACCGCATCACCGGCCTTGCCAGCCGCGCCACCACGCCGCCCGCTGCCATGCAGGAGCCCCTGCTGCGCGCCACCGGTTTTGCAACGCTGGAGGCACTGCAAGGCGAAATTGCTGATACCGCGAAGGCCGCGCACAGTATTTTCTCAACCCTGATCATTGAAGGAACCGCCCTATGAGCCTCACCGAAGGAGCCACCGCGCCGGATTTCTCCCTGCCTGCCACCGGTGGGCGCACAATCTCTCTTGGCAGCCTGAAGGGCAAGCCATTCGTGCTTTATTTCTACCCCCGCGCCGACACGCCGGGCTGCACCAAGGAAGCCTGCGCCTTCCAGGCCGGATTGCCCGATTTTTCGGGCCTTGGCGTTACCGTCATTGGTGTGTCCAAGGACAAGATGAAGCCGCTGGAAAAATTCGCGGAGAAATACACGCTGGAATTCCCCCTGGCGTCCGACCCTGAAGCCACGGTGATCGACGCGTATGGCGCCTGGCAGGAGAAATCCATGTACGGCAAAAAATACATGGGCATTGAACGCTCCACCGTGCTGGTGGATGCTGCCGGAAAGATCGCGAAGCTCTGGCCGAAAGTAAAAATCGACGGCCATGCCGATGACGTCTTGAAGGCCGTGCGCGCGCTTGGGCAGGCGCGTCAGGAGAATCATTAAATTCCAGAGCAGCGGCGCAAAATTTTACGCGGCATTAACATTTCGAGATGATTATGAACCTGCAATGGGAATAAGGTTCATGAACCATGTCTGGACTGATTGAAGCTCCGCCTTCCAAAATCAATGCGGACGTTCATTCTTTGAACGGGCCTGAACAACAGCGGGCGTTCAGCCTCGGCGGCTACGACATACTCGACAGCGAGCCTGAAGCTTCGTTTGACGATCTTGCGTATCTCGCCGCCAGTTTTTGCAATGCCGCTGCCGCACTTATCTGCTTTTTCACGCCAGGCGGACAATGGATAAAAGCCCGCTGGGCAGGCAGCGCCCACGCGGCGCGGCTGGAAAAGCTGCCGCGCTACGCCAAATTGTACGACCCCAACCTGCATGCAAGCGATGGCATTCTGCTGCAAACCGGCGTGGCGGAGCCAGACCTCGCCGCTACCAAGCTGCGCATTGCGGGTGCTGCACCGCTTACCACACCAGATGGACTGGTGATCGGCAGCCTTTTACTGCTGGACAAGCGTGAGCGCATCCTGGCGGATAGCCAGTGCGAAGTGCTCATAAAGCTTGGCTGCCAGGTCATGAGGCTGCTTGAGCTGCGCCGTACCTTGATGGGACTTTCCGAAGCCAACGCCCGGCTTGGCCAGCAGAACATGACCGATGCACTGACTGGCATTCCCAACCGCCGCGCCTACGACCACAGGCTGGCGGCGGAAGTCTCGCGCGCTGAACGCACAGGCGAGGCGCTTTCCTTGCTGCTGATGGATATCGACCAGTTCAAAATCTATAATGACGAATACGGGCATTTGGCGGGGGATGCCGCGTTGCAATGCGTGGCCAGGCTGCTGCGCGGCGCCCTGCGGCCATATGATTTCCTCGCCCGCTATGGCGGGGAGGAGTTCGCCATTATCCTGCCCTCCACCGACCTGACGAACGCGCTAATGGTGGCAGAACGTATGCGCAGCCTTGTGGCCACGGCGGATATTCCATACCGCAAGCTTAGCCTCTCCATCGGCGTGTCCCGGCTGGATATTGAAGCCGGAGCGCGCGCCTTGGTTCTTGCCGCGGACAACGGCCTGTACCGGGCCAAAGCGGCGGGGCGCAACAAGGTGGTGGTCGGCAAATTGCGGGAAGATGCCGTGGCAGGCTCGGCGCGAGCTTAACGCTGCGTTTTAGGGCAGAAGAACGTGCTGCGGCCGGACTGGGTGATCTGCTTGATCCCGTCACAGTCGGGCGGGCCGGGGCAGCGTTCACATGGCTCACCAGGGCGGCCATAAACCTTCCAGGCGTGCTGGAAATACCCCAATTCGCCGCTCGGCTGCACGTAATCCCGCAAGGATGAGCCGCCCGCGGCGATCGCCTCGATAAGCGTGGCGCGCACTTCCTGCGCCAGCATCTCCAGCCGGGGGCGCGAGATTTTTCCCGCGGCACGAGTAGGGGCAATGCCGGCACGGAACAAAGCCTCGCTGGCGTAGATATTGCCGATCCCCGCCACCACGCGCTGGTCCAACAATGCGGCTTTTATGGGGGCTGAGCGCCCCTTTGTCACCCCGGCCAGGTAAGCGCCGGAAAATTCATTCCCCAATGGCTCCGGCCCCATGCCGACCAGCAGCTTGTGGCTGTCCTCCTCCACCGTCCGCACCAGGTCCAGCGCGCCAAACCGGCGCGGGTCCACAAAGCCCACGCGCCCGCCGCCCTCGGTCTCGATGGTCAGATGCTCATGCAGCGCCTCGGGCTTGTCCAGCAGCATCCGGCCGGACATGCCGAGATGGATGAGCATGGACCAGCCATTATCCAACCGCATCAGCATGAATTTGCCGCGCCGGCGAAAGCCCAGCACCACCGCACCCGTCAGCACGCGCGGCAATTCCGGCGGCACGGGCCAACGAATATCGGCACGGCGCAAAATGGCGCGGGTAATGCGGCGGCCGGTCAAATGGCCGTCCAGCCCGCGCATCACGGTTTCAACTTCGGGGAGTTCCGGCATGGCAAAACAAGGCTATAAAGGCGGCCATGAGCCAGAGCAATGCAAGCGATACCGCCGATTTCGGTTTCCGTTCCGTCCCCCGTGAGGAGAAAAGCTCCCTGGTGCGGGAGGTGTTCGATTCCGTGGCCGGCAAATACGACATCATGAACGATCTGATGTCGCTGGGCATCCACCGGCTCTGGAAGCGCGAGTTCCTCAACGCCCTCGACCCCCGCCCGCATTATAAGCTGCTGGACCTGGCGGCAGGCACGGGGGACATCACCTTCGGCTGGCTAAAGCGCGGCGGCGGCCCGGTTGTGATGTCGGACATCAACGAATCCATGCTGAATGTCGGGCGGGACCGCGCCACCTCCAATGGCTATCTCAGCGATATCGAGTTTCTGGTCGCGGACGCGGAAAACCTGCCTTTGCCGGATGGTGGTTTTGACCGTATTTCCATGGCGTTTGGCCTGCGCAACTGCACGAATAAGGACAAAGTGATCGCCGAAGCCTTCCGCCTGCTGCGCCCCGGCGGGCGCTTCATGGTGCTGGAATTCTCCAAGCTGCAAATCGCCGGGCTGGAGAAGCTTTACGACGCCTGGTCCTTCCAGGCTCTGCCCAAAATCGGCGGCATCATCGCCAAGGATAGCGCCAGCTACCAGTATCTGGCCGAGAGCATTCGCATGTTCCCGCCGCAGGAGGAACTGAAACGCATGTTCGAGGCTACGGGGTTTGAGCGCGTGAGTGTGCGCAACCTCTCCGGCGGTATCGCCGCCATCCATGCCGGCTGGAAGCTATGAAGCGAATTCTGCTCATCGTCTCGGGCGGTATTGCCGCCTATAAGGCGCTGGAGCTGGTACGCCTGGCTACCAAGGCAGGCATCGGTGTCACCGCCGTGCTCACCAAATCCGGCGCGCAATTCGTTACCCCCCTCTCGTTGCAGGCGCTCACCACGTCAAAAGTCTATCAGGACCTCTTCTCCCTGACCGATGAAAGCGAAATGGGTCATATCGAGCTGTCCCGTTCGGCGGACCTTGTGGTGGTGGCCCCCGCCACGGCGAATATTCTGGCCAAGCTGGCCGCGGGCGTGGCGGATGACCTCGCCACGACATTGCTGCTGGCAACGGACAAGCCCGTGCTGGTGGCCCCGGCCATGAATGTCCGCATGTGGCAGCACCCGGCCACCGAGGCCAACATGGCCCTGCTAAAGCAGCGCGGCGTGATGGTGGTGGAGCCGGACGAAGGCCCGATGGCTTGCGGTGAATACGGCCCTGGACGTTTGGCGGAACCGCCGGAAATTTTTTCCGCCATTCAGGCCGCTCTGAATAATGGGCCGCTAAAGGGCAAACACGCCATCGTCACCTCTGGCCCAACGCATGAGCCGATCGACCCGGTGCGCTATATCGCCAACCGCTCATCAGGCCGCCAAGGCCATGCGATTGCCGCTGCCCTGGCGGCCTTGGGCGCGCGGGTCACGCTGGTTTCCGGCCCCGCCGCGCTGCCGGACCCGCTGGGCCTCACCACCATCCATGTGGAAACCGCGCGTGAGATGCTGGCTGCGGTGCAGGCCGCGTTGCCGGCGGATATCGCCGTATGTGCCGCCGCCGTGGGGGATTGGCGCCCGGAGGAGGCTGCCCAGAAGCTGAAGAAAACCGTGGATGGCGTTCCGGCCCTCACGCTGACCGAAAACCCGGACATTCTGGCGGGTATTTCCGCCCCCGGCCCGCAACGCCCGCGCCTCGTTGTTGGTTTCGCGGCAGAAACGGAAAAGCTTATGGAACACGCCGCCGCCAAACGTGCCCGCAAGGGGTGTGACTGGCTGGTTGCCAATAATGTCGGCGGCACCGGCATTATGGGCGGCAGCGAGAACGAGGTGCTGCTGCTGACCGAAACCGGCAGCGAGCAGTGGGACCGCATGAACAAGCAGGCCGTGGCGCAGAAGCTCGCCGCGAAGATTGGAGAACATTTCACATGAAATCTGTTGGCGTGAAAATTCTTCGCCTGCCGCATGGGCAGGGGCTGGACCTGCCCGCTTATGCCACGCTTGGCGCCGCAGGGGCCGATCTTCTGGCCGCCGTGCAGGCGCCCGTTATTATTGAGCCGGGCAAGCGCGCCCTGATCCCCACCGGGTTCTGCATCGCCCTGCCGGAAGGTTATGAATTACAGCTGCGCCCGCGCTCTGGCCTCGCGCTGAAAAACGGCATCACTTTGCCCAACTCGCCCGGCACCATAGACGAGGATTACCGCGGTGAAGTCGGCGTGATCGTCCTCAACACAGGCGATACACCGTTTGAGGTCACGCGCGGTATGCGCATTGCCCAGGCGGTGTTGGCGCCGGTGGTGCGCGCCGCATGGGAAGAAGTCTCGGATCTTAACGAAACCAGCCGGGGCGCGGGCGGGTTCGGCTCTACCGGGCACTAACCTACCGCCCAAGTTCATTTCTGTCATGAAAGCGCAATTCATTCCCCGGTGACAAACCCCCGCCACATGGCTAAGGGGGCAAGACACCCACCGGAAGCCAGGCGGCCCAATGCGAAATTACACCCCTCCTGCCCTGGCTGGGCACCGCGTTCCCAACCGTTTCGATGGCGCGGCCATGCTCATGGTGCTGGGGTTGCTCATCGCGCTGGTGGAGGTTGGCCGCAGCACCATCGGCACGCCCATCGCGCAGATTCAGAATACGCCCATCCACCTGAGCCCTGCCTGGCTGCCTTATTACGCGCTGCGCTCCACCGCGCGCATGTTCGCGGCCCTGCTATTTTCGCTGCTCTTTACTTTCACCTACGCCACGCTGGCGGCGAAATCCCGCCGCGCCGGTATGGTGCTCATTCCCATACTGGATATTCTCCAGTCCGTGCCCATTCTGGGCTTCCTCACCTTCACCACAGTGTTTTTCCTGCATCTTTTCCCCGGCAAAGTGCTGGGGGCTGAGCTGGCCTCGGTATTCGTGATCTTTACGAGCCAGGCCTGGAACATGGCCTTCAGCTTCTACCAGTCCCTCACCACCCTGCCAGCGGATCTGCAGGAAGCCTCGCGCAGCTTCCGCCTCTCGCCCTGGCAGAGCTTCTGGAAGCTGGATGTGCCCTTCGCCATGCCGGGGCTGGTCTGGAACACCATGCTCTCCATGTCCGGCGGCTGGTTCTTCGTGGTGGCGTCCGAGGCCGTAACCGTCGGCAACACCCAATTCACCCTGCCCGGCATCGGCTCCTACGTGGCGGTGGCGCTGGCAAAGGAGGATTTGCCCGCGATCCTCTACGCCATTCTGGCCATGCTTGTGGTGATTTTGCTTTACGACCAGCTGCTGTTCCGCCCGCTGGTCGCGTGGTCTGGCAAATTCCGGTTCGAGACCACCGCCGCCATCTCCGGCCCCGAGCCCTGGATGCTGAAACTGCTGCGCCGCACCGCCTTGTTCCGCGCCATTGGGGAGACGGTCGGCAGCCTGTTCGCCACCGTATTCCGGCTGCGCCTTTCCTTCCGCCAACCCGGCCAAGTGGATGAAACCAGCGAGCCCTCCCGGGTGATGGACGGCGTCTGGTTCGTGATGATCGCCGCCGTAGCCATCTACGCGGCATTTCATATCGTCTCCTATGTGTCTACCACGCTGCATTGGCGGGATTTATTCACCGCCGTGCTGATGGGCGTTTACACTGCCATCCGCGTGACGGTGCTGATGATCGTCGCCTCCCTCGTCTGGGTGCCCATCGGCGTCTGGATCGGCCTGCGGCCCGCAGCCACGCGCATCGCCCAGCCCATAGCGCAGTTTCTGGCCGCCTTTCCGGCGAATCTGCTGTTTCCGCCGGTGGTGCTCGCCATCGTCTATTTCCACGTCAATGCGAATATCTGGCTGACACCGCTGATGCTCATCGGCACGCAATGGTATGTGCTGTTCAACGTTATCGCCGGTGCCGCCGCCTTTCCGGGAGACATGAAGGAGGCCG
>JAGWZS010000279.1 GCA_018971905.1 Rhodospirillales bacterium
ATCCGCTATGGCGATAATGACCGCCTGGCCGCCCGCGTGGCCGAGATGGTGCAGGCGGACGCGCTGGTCCTGCTTTCAGACATTGACGGTCTCTACACCGCCGACCCGCGCAAAGACCCCGAAGCCGCCCATATCCCGGTGGTGGAAACCCTCACGCCAGAAATCATGGCCATGGGCGGCGAGCCTCCGCCCGGCTATTCCTCCGGCGGTATGCGCACCAAGCTTGTGGCGGCACAAATCGCCACCCAGGCAGGCTGCGCCATGGCCATCGCCATCGGCAACCGGGAAAACCCCATCGCCGCCGTGGCGGCCGGGGCCAAATGCACCTGGTTCCTGCCCGCGCCGGAGGGCCGTTCCGCGCGCAAAAACTGGATCGCCGGGCATCTCGCCCCCGCCGGCACCCTCACCATCGACGACGGCGCCGCCCGCGCCCTGGCCAAGGGTTCGTCCCTGCTCCCCGCCGGCATCCGCGGGGTTTCTGGCGAGTTCGAACGGGGCGACCCGGTGGATGTACTAACCCTTGAAGGTTCGCGCATCGCCCGCGGTCTGGTCACCTATTCCAGCGCAGACACTGCCACCATCGCCGGCCACCGTTCAGAGGATTTCGAAACGCTGCTGGGCTATCGCGGGCGGGACGAGGTCATCCACCGTGACGATATGGTGCTTTTCTAGAGCCGGATGGCATGAGATCGAATCGCCCCGGCGATCACCTCATGCCTGAGTCAATCACGTAGAGGACGATTCAGACTTCGCTCGCTCTAAATCTCCGGCACCGGCACCGGCGGATTAACCAAAAACCGCTTCTCCCGGCTGGTCTGGCCAGCCACCAGCGTAACCGTACCCGGTTTTACCCCCAGCCACCTGGCCAGCGCCTCGATAATCGCCGCATTCGCCCGGCCATCCTCTGGCGGCGACGGCACCGCCACCTTCAGCCGGGCGGGTGGCCAGCCAAGTGCTGGGGCTGCCGCCAGCGCGGGGCCAATCGCCACGCGCTTTGCCCCCGGCTGCGCCTTCACCGCCAGGCTTAGTCCCGCGGCGGTTTCGTCCCAGAATTTTAACCCACCTGCCATCCTGGCTTATTCCACATAAAAAAACCCGCCAGCCAAGGGCCAGCGGGTCAAGTCAACAGGGAGGCTTCACGTCTGGGAGACGTAGGGACCGAAGTCCCATGCCCAGTTCGCACCGGGCATGTTGTATATAAGCCACTATGCAAATTTTTTAAGTGCAAAATTCGCAACCCTGTTGATTTTCTGTAACAGCTTGTTCCACGCGCGCGCTCAACCACCAGAATCGTTGGCTTCACCCCTTCACGCCGTTGCGTTCCGCAATAGAACTTACCAAAAAATCACGGAAAACCGACACGCGCTTGGAGTTTCTGAGCTCCTCCGGGTACACGAAATACATCTCCACCGGCGGGTTTTTCACGTCAGGCAGAATATTCACCAGCCCCGTCGCATCCCCCACCAGATAATCCGGCACCGCGCCAACGCCGATCCCGGCCCGGATGCACGCCAGCATGGCCTGAAGCGAGTTCACCTCCAAAATTCCGCGGCGCGCAGTGCCGTCCTTGCGGCCAAGCTCGCCCAGCCAGTTCACATCCGGTACGGGCGGCTTGCGGTCCCCGAACAAGATGAGCTTGTGCTTATCCAGGTCCTCCGGCGTCTCCGGCGTGCCATGCACCTTCAAATAATCGGGCGAAGCCCACACGCGGCTGCGAATCTCGCCCAGATGCCGCTGCACAAGGTCCGGCTGGCGTGGCGGGTGCATACGTATCGCCACATCCGCCTCGCGCATGGCCAGGTCCAAATCCGTGTCGTCCAGCAGCAGGGAAACCGTCACATCCGGGTGCGCATTCAAGAAAGTTTTCAGCCGTGGCGCCAGCCAGGTCACCCCAAAGCTGTGGGTGGTGGTCACTTTCAACCGCCCGGCGGGCTTTTCCTTGCTTTCCGCCAGCAGCGCCTCGGTCATGGCCAGCTTGGCGAACACCTCGCGCACGGTGCGGTTCAGCGCCTCACCCTGCTCGGTTAAAATCAACCCGCGCGCGTGGCGGTGGAACAAAGGTACAGAAAGCGCTTCCTCCAGCGCCGAAATCTGCCGCGATACGGCGGACTGGCTGAGGTTCAGCGTGTCCCCCGCATGGGTAAAGCTGCCTGCCTCGGCAACAGCGTGGAAAACGCGCAGCTTATCCCAATCCATTTTTTGCCCGGTCATTATGCCGCCTCGCTGACATGCAGAGGAATATTCCCCAAGAACTTCTCCACCTCCAGCGCGGCCAT
>JAGWZS010000280.1 GCA_018971905.1 Rhodospirillales bacterium
ACCTCCCTGACCGAGGCCGGTGTGGTGATTACCGAGGCAGAGAACGGCTTCCGCGTTACCCGCGCCAACGGGCTGCATGGGGTGGACGTGACCACAGAGCCCTTCCCCGGCTTCCCCACGGACATGCAGGCGCAGTTCATGGCGCTGATGAGCGTGGCGCAGGGCGCCTCCCTCATCACCGAGAACATCTTTGAAAACCGCTTCATGCACGTGCCGGAGCTCTCCCGCATGGGGGCGAAGATCAACATCCAGGGCTCATCCGCCATTGTGCGCGGGGTGAAGCACCTCACCGGCGCGCCGGTGATGGCAACGGATCTGCGCGCCTCTTTCTCGCTGGTGCTGGCCGCTTTGGCCGCCGAAGGGGACACCACCATTTCCCGCGTCTATCATCTGGACCGCGGCTATGAATCGGTGGAGCAGAAGCTTGCCGCCTGCGGCGCGAAGGTGGAGCGGATGGCCTGACCCACCAAAAAGCGCCGGCAGGCGGCGCTTAAAGAGACACCGCCGCGCGGGAAGCTAAGTCATCCCACGCGGTATAGTTTTAGAACAAATTCAGAAACCGCTGGAACAAGCCCGGCGGGGCCGCCGTCTCCTGCGGGGTTGCGCCGTTGGTGGCGGGCAAGCCCATGGCGGCGTTTTCTTGCAGGCGGCGCTGCTCTTCATCCGCGTTCACCACGGCCGGGGCATTCGGATTAGTGCCCATCAGCTTGTCAACAAATCCGCCGGAACGGCTGGCAATGGCAGCGTTCTGGTTCACCTCGGCGCGGATATTGCCCTGCGGCGCGGGGCCGGCCTGGTCCAGAAAAGCCTGACCGGCGGCGGACATGGTCTGGCCACCCGTTGGCAAAGCATTGGAAGCCGAAACCACATCCGCCCCCTGGGCGGCCGCGTTCGGCTCTTGCGTCGGCGGCTGGCCGGGGTTGGGTGGCTGCAACTGCCCCAGTTCCGGTGGCAAGGAGAGCGGCGGCAGCGTGCCGACCTGATAGGCGTCAGGCGGATTCGCCTCCAGCCCGAAGGTTTTCTTCATGCCATCGCTGCATCCGGCCAGTGCCAGAGCAGCAAGCATCGTCGATGAAAAGGCAATGGCGCGGCGTGTGATCATGGCGTCTTCCTATCCTTACCCTTTATCCGCCGCAACAGGCGGCCTGCGGAGTAGATTATCGATCATCAACGTGATCACCCCGCACACAATGGCGGAATCCCCCACATTAAATACCCAGGGGTAGGCCAGCCCGCCAATATGCACGTGAATAAAATCCACCACCGCGCCGTACCGTAAGCGGTCCAGCACGTTACCCACGGCCCCACCGGCAATGGCCCCCACCGCGATGGTAACGAGCCAGCTTTTCGTGCGGGCCATCCACACCAGCAGCGCGATGATAACGAGGCTGGCCAGCACCGCCAGCAGAATCTTGGCGCCGAACCCGGCGAACAGCCCGAAGGTGATGCCGTGGTTCCACACCAGCACCAAATCCAGCACCGGCAGCGGTGACATGAAATGGCCATCCTGCAAATGCCAAATATGTAGCACGGCATATTTGCTGGCCTGGTCGGCAGCAAGCACCACAAGCGCAACCAGAAGCCCGATGGCGAAGCGCATCAGGCGATTTCCTCAACCGCTTCAACGCAGCGAAGGCAGAGCGTCGGGTGTTTGGCGTTTTGCCCCACTTCCGGCAGCACGCGCCAACAGCGTTCGCATTTATGGCCGGGGGCGATCTCAGCACCACTCCCGGCACCGAAACCGGCGCTGGAAGTGATGCAGATTTCCGCCCAGAAGGTTTCATCGCCGAATGTGCTAGCACCCTCTGCCAGCATTGCCTTTGCTTGAAGGGACGAACCAATGGTTTTGGCCACACGCATCTTCTCGATGGCGCCAGTCACATCGCCACGCAGGGCGCGGATCTGCGCGAAACCTTCCGCCAACGCGTCATTCGCCCAGGCATCCGGCACTGGCTCAAACGCCTCCAGATGCACCGAGGCTTCCGCGCCATACCTCGCCACCCAGGCTTCCTCCGCCGTGAAGGGCAAAGCTGGCGCCAGCCAGGTGGCGAGGCAGCGGAACAGAATATCCAGGAAGCTGCGGCAGGATTTACGGGTGGGCGAGGACGGCGCGTCGCAATACAGGCTATCCTTGCGGATATCGAAGTAAAACGCCGAAAGATCCGTGGTGCAGAAGTGATGGATGGCGGGGTAAACCCCGGTCCAGTCATGGCCTTCCACCGCCGCGCGCAGCTTGCCGTTCAACTCCCACAGCCGGTGCAGCAGGAATTTC
>JAGWZS010000281.1 GCA_018971905.1 Rhodospirillales bacterium
GATTGCGCGGCGGCACGAGCAAGCCGGTTTCATTGTTGATTACCGCTTCGCGGCAGCCGGGAATGTTTGTGGCCACCACCGGCAGGCCAGCGGCCATGGCTTCCAGCACCGCTTTGGGCAGGCCCTCGCGATAGGTGGAGGGCAAAGTGAAGATATGCGTCTGGCGGAGCAGCCCGGCCATGTCCTTCACGGGGCCGAGCCATTTGATCAGACCCTCAGCCTCCCAGCCGCGAAGCTCGGCCTGCGTGACCGGGTTGGGGTTGGAAAGGTCCGGCGCGCCAGCCAGCCAGAACGCGGCTCGGCCCTTCAGCAGCCGGGCAGCGGCAACGAAATCCAGGATGCCCTTCTCGCGGATCATACGCGCCGCCAGCACGATGCGGATGGGGCCCTCCGGCTCCGGCGCGGGGGCAAAGCGTGTGACATCCACCCCGGCGCCGCGAATGAGCCGCGTGCGGGATTTATGCACCATGCCGCCCTCCGCCATGGCGTTGAGATCGTCCGGGTTTTCAAAGATGGCAACGCCGTGCTTGGGGCTCATGGTCACGCGCAGACCCAAGGTGACCAGGGGTTTGAGGAGCTTGGCCAGCAATTTATCCGACGAATAGACAAAGCCAAGCCCGACGGGCGCATTCACCACGGCCGGTACGCGCGCCAGCTTCGCGGCGATGCCGCCGAAAATGATTGGTTTGAGGGCGATATGATGCGCCACATCCGGCTGCAGGCGCCGGTAAAGCCGCGCCAGCCAGAGGGAGAAAGCCAGCTCCTTGAACGGGTTGAGGCGCGTGCGGTCCAAATCCGCCGCGTGGAATTCAATGCCCGATGCTTCGATCTCCGCCGCCGCCTCGCCGCGGCGGGAGACGAGCACCACGCGCCAGCCGGCTTTTTGCGCCGCCAGCCCGCGTTCCCAGAAATGCGAGGCGAAAAACCAGTCCTCCATCAGCAGGAAAACCAGGGTGGGGCGCTTGTTGGGCATGGAAGGCGGTTTAGGCCAAGCGCCGGGGAGCGGAAAGGCTATAAATCATTGATGCCCGCGCGGGCCGCCTGCCAGCGCCAAGCATCGCGGCACATGTCCTCCACGTTCAACGCCGCCTTCCAGCCGAATAGTTGTTCGGCCAAAGCGGGATTGGCGTAATAGCTGGCAACATCGCCCGCGCGGCGGGGGGCGATGTTGAGCGGGATCTCCCGGCCCGTGGCTGTCTCGAAGGCTCTCACCAGCTCCAGCACCGTGGTGCCGTTGCCGGTGCCGAGATTGACGGTGACGGAGATATTGTGGGCACAAATATGCTCCACCGCCAGGGCATGGGCCATGGCGAGGTCCATGACATGGATGTAGTCGCGCTCGCCGGTGCCGTCGCGGGTGGGATAGTCTTTGCCGAACACGTTGAGATGCGGGCGTTCCCCGGTGGCCACCTGGGTTACGTAGGGCATGAGGTTGTTCGGCACGCCGCGCGGGGTTTCACCGATAAGGGCGGAGGGATGCGCGCCGACCGGGTTGAAATAGCGCAGATTGGCGGCGGCTTGCAGCTTGCCTGTGCGGGCGAGGTCGCGGATGAGGTCCTCCATGACCAGCTTGGTGCGGCCATAGATGTTCTCAACCCGCGTGGGAGCGTCTTCCAAAATCGGTGAGGAATCCGGCTGGCCATAAACCGTGGCGGAGGAGGAGAAGACAATGCGCGCCACGCCAGACGCCTGCATGGATTGCAGCAGGCGGATCGTGCCGATGATGTTCATGTCGTAATACAGCAGCGGGTCGGCCTCTGATTCGCCCACGGCTTTCAGCGCGGCGAAATGGATCACGGCCTCCACCGGATGTGCCGCCATTGCCGCCGTCACGGTGTCCGTGTCACGTATATCGGCCTCTATGATTGTCATGTCCTGGCCGGTGAGGCGCTGCAGCCGGGCGGGAACGTCGCGCTCGGCATTGGCGAAATTATCGAGGATGATGATCTCGTGCCCGCGCTCAGCCAGCACGGCGGCGGTGTGGGAGCCGATATAACCGGCGCCGCCGGTGAGCAGGATTCGCATGGATCAGGCCTTCGTGATGGTCCATTTAATGTGCTGCGGGCCGTCCTGATGGCCGGGCAGCACGATCTGCTCCGCCCGGCGTGGTTCGGACTGACCGAAATACACGCTGCCCTCAATGCGCGGCACGGCGCCTTCGGCCTTCAGCCGGAAGCCGAGGCCGGAGGGGGTGCGCAGCAGCACGGTTTCATCATCCTGCGCCAGGCTGGCGGTGACG
>JAGWZS010000282.1 GCA_018971905.1 Rhodospirillales bacterium
GCGGCTGGATTTTCATCCGGCCTCGGAATTGCCTTTGGACACAGCCTCCGTCGCCCGCTTCCGCACCAATTGGCGCGAGCTGTTTGGCCCCAAGGCGGTGGAGGACGCGCTGTATGTCTCCATCTCTGAGGGCCGCCGCCATCCGGGCGCGGAACATTACCTCCCGCTGTTTACCGAGGGCATGAAGACGATTTTTGATTATGTTCCCAATGCCTCGGTCAGCCTGGATCATCAGGCTGAAGCCGCCATCGAGGCGCGGCTGGAGCTGATTGCCGACCATTATGCCGAGCGCCGGTTGCCGCCCCGCGCGGGTGAACCCATCTTCCGTCCCATCCCCTCCGATATGCTCTATTTGGACAGAGAAGGCTGGGACGCCGCCCTGGCCAAAGGGCCGTGTTTCAGCTTTTCCCCTTTCACCAAGCCGGAAGGGGCTGCCCAAGGCGTTGAAATTGGCGGCCGCCCGGCGCCCATCCTCACTGGTCAGCAGGTTGCGGCGTTCGATGCTTTTGGCGAACTGAAAACCAAATGGGCCAATTCCGGCCGCACCATCATCCTCGCCGCCTGGAGCTTTGGCTCCCGCGAACGCCTGACGCTGATGCTGAAAGAGCACGGCATCTCTCCCTCACGCCCCGTGGTCTCGGCGGATGAGGCCCGCGCTTTGCCCTCCGGCACCATCGCACTTGCCGTGCTGCCGCTGGAACGCGGCTTCCTCACAGACCGTTTGGCCGTGGTGGCGGAACAGGACCTGCTCGGCTCCCGCATCGCCCGCCCGCCAAAGCGCAAGAAACGCGCTGACCAGTTCATCGCCGACGCCACCGAGATCGAAGCCGGTGATTTGGTCGTGCATCAGGACCACGGCATCGGCCGCTATGAAGGGCTGGAAACCGTCACGGTTAACGGTGCGGCGCATGATTGCCTGAAGCTGATCTATGATGGCGGAGACAAATTATTCCTCCCCGTCGAGAATATCGATCTGCTTTCCCGTTTCGGCCAGGAAGGCGATGGCGTTTCGCTGGACAAGCTGGGCGGCGCCTCCTGGCAGGCCCGCAAGGCCAAGGCCAAGAACCGCATTCAGGACATGGCGGCGGGTCTCATCCGTCTGGCCGCCGAGCGCCAGATGCGCGAGGCCCCGCTGCTGGCCGCCGATGACGGCGCCTTCGCCGAGTTCTGCGCCCGTTTCCCGTATACCGAGACCGAGGATCAGGCGAAGGCCATTGCCGACGTGCTGGAGGATTTTGCCACCGGCCGCCCGATGGACCGGCTCATCTGCGGCGATGTCGGCTTTGGCAAAACCGAGGTCGCCCTGCGCGCCGCTTTTGTCGCCGCCATGGCGGGGTCTCAGGTGGCCGTAGTGGTGCCCACCACGCTGCTGGCGCGGCAGCATTTCCGGGTGTTTTCAGCCCGGTTCGCTGGCCTGCCGGTGAAGGTGGCGCAGCTCTCGCGCCTCGTTACGCCTAAGGAAGCCGCACAGGTGAAAGCTGGACTCGCGGATGGTTCTATCAGCATCGTCGTCGGCACCCATGCGATCATGGCGCAGGGCATATCCTTCTCCGAACTCGGCCTGCTGATTGTGGATGAGGAGCAGCATTTCGGCGTGAAGCACAAGGAACGGCTGAAAGAGCTGAAGGCCGACGTGCATGTGCTCACCCTCACCGCCACACCGATTCCGCGTACATTGCAGCTCGCTCTAACCGGCGTGCGCGACCTTTCTCTTATCACCACCCCGCCGGTGGACCGCCTGGCCGTGCGCACCTTCATCATGCCGTTCGACAGCCTGGTGATCAAAGAAGCCATCGCCCGCGAGAAATTCCGTGGCGGGCAGATTTTCTGCGTGGTGCCGCGCATCGAGGACCTCGACCCGATGGCCGCGCGGCTGCGCGAGATCATGCCGGATATCCGCACGGTGATGGCCCATGGCCGGCTCGCCCCCACCGAGCTGGAACGGGTGATGACCGAATTCGGCGAGGGCAAATATGACGTTCTGCTGGCTACCAACATCGTGGAATCCGGGTTGGACATGCCGGCAGTCAACACGCTCATCATCTACCGGGCGGATATGTTTGGCCTGGCGGGCCTCTACCAGCTTCGTGGGCGCGTGGGGCGTGGCAAGCAGCGCGGCTACGCGTACCTGACATGGCCGCCGCATCACCGGCTTTCCGCCGCGTCAGAAAAGCGGCTGGAAGTAATGCAGACGCTGGACACGCTGGGGGCGGGCTTCACACTGGCGTCTCAC
>JAGWZS010000033.1 GCA_018971905.1 Rhodospirillales bacterium
AAAATCATGCTTGGGCATCGTGGCCCCTCCATCGCTACAGATTGCCACCAATTCATCGCCGCTCCCGGCGTTGCGCCGAACAGCGCAGCCTATCGTTCCGCCCTGCCCGCGCGCCACTTCCGAATCGGAAGCGTGCAGGCGGCAGTCTCTCGAAAATCTTCCACGCAGCTGTGCTTCATGCTATAAGTGACCATCTAACTGGTCAGGAGAACCCCATGAACAGCGTCAATCTCGCCAATGCAAAGGCCCATCTGAGCGAGCTGGTCGAACGGGCCGCCGCCGGGGAGGCTGTTGGAATCACCCGCCGGGGCAAAAAGGTAGCGCAGATCGTCTCCGCCAATACGCCGCGCAAGCCGGTCACTCTCGCCGCCCTGCAAGCCGTGACCGCCACCATGCCCAAGCAGGCGGAACCCGCGCGCGAGGCCATCAGTAAAATGCGCGACGAGGCGCGCTATTGAGCCTGTATCTCGACACATCCCTGCTGGTCGCGGCCCTGACCAACGAGGCTGAGACCGCGCGCATGCAGGCCTGGCTGGCGGCGCAAGTTCCGGAAGAGTTGATGATCAGCGACTGGGTGGTCACGGAATTTTCCTCGGCCCTATCGATCAAGCTGCGCACCGGGCAGTTGCAGCCAGCGCACCGCGCCGATGCGCTGGCCATGTTCACACACCTGACTACTGAAAGCTTCACGCTGCTGCCCATCAGCGGGCAGCAATTCCGCACGGCCGCACGCTACGCCGACCAATATACGCTGGGCTTGCGCGCGGGCGATGCCTTGCATCTTGCCAGCTGTGCAGATCACGGCGCCACGCTCTGCACGCTGGACCGCCGCCTCAGCGAAGCAGGCCGCACATTGGGCGTGAAGACTCTGCTTCTCTGACAAACGCCCACGCAAAATGGGCCGCCCTACTGCCGCGTCCGGCCCATCCGCATTCGTCATAATGCTTTACTGAAAATCGGGGGCATCCTGCTTCCCGCCCTGTTCCCCGGCGATGTCGGCTAGGCAGTCCGACAGGAACTCCGTGGTCGAGCAGGCTTTGATGGCATCGGCGGTAATGAACATCGCCATGCCGCCAAACCCATCGGCGCGCATTTTTGAACAGGTGAACGCCGTCGTCACGGTGATATAACGTAGTTTGGATGATCGCCGTACGATATCCTGGAGAATCACCTCCCAGGACATGCCGCTCATATCCAGTTCAACGGATGCATCACCCGATGCGGCAGCTTTGAGCTTCTCCTCCACATAGGCGCGCACCCGGCTGTCACTGCCATGGGCGGCATACAGCGCCGCCACAAGTTCGGCGCGACTGACCCGGATCAGGTCCGATGAACCCTGCCAGGAATGAAAATAGGTTCCCTCACCATCCGAGCCCGCATCAAACATATGCGAGAGCAGCAATAGTTCCAGCTCCGTCATGTCCGCGTTCGGAATGATCTCCGGGATCACGGTCGGTGAAAAATAATCCGCCATACTGACCTCCTGAAATGCAAAACCCGGCGCGGGGCCGGGTTATTGTTTGAAAGAGATGGATGGTAAAAGCCGACGCTCAGGCAGTATCGACTTCAAATGGATCGAGCAGTCTATGCAGCGCCTTGGCCCGGCCCATCCAGGGTTCGGGCCGGATGGCTTTGATCCAGTCCGCGAAGCCCGGTATGAAGCCGAGATCTTCACTAACGTGTTGCTCGCCGATCAAACGCACCGGCACGATACGCCCCGTGGAAATCGTCACCACGGAGCCAAAGAATCTCTCCGCCATGAAAATGCCTTCAGCATGATGGCGAAGTGCCCGGTGCCGAAAATCCGATGAGATCATCTTGCTCTCATCAAACCAAGTGTCCATCGTCGAATGATCGCGCTATCTCAATCACGCTGGTACAAAATATCCGTCAGGCCAGGCCGTTCTCGGAGGGATACGCTTGGTTCAGTCATTAACTGAAAGAACCATGATCGGGTCAGAAATCTTCTCCGGTGCGATTTCCTGATCGAGCGGCAGTACCGCCGTGCCAATTGCAAAAAATTCGATCACATGCGTTTGCCAGCCATAGCTACCCTCGTGGATGTCCACGCCAACGACACCCTCGGCTTTTGCCGCGGCAGCTTCGAACTGCATGCGTTCCACGGCGATCTCTCGAGCTTCATATAAGGCGGCCGTGAAATTCTCCAGCTCGACATTCCGCCCCACCGTGCCAAACCCAGCCAGCGCGCCGCGATGCGCGACATGGTACACGCAAGAGCCCATCACCATCTCAACGGGGCGGTAGCCGGAATGCAACAGCGACCAGAAATCCTGGCCAGAGAGGTCTGAGGTGAACGGTCCACCATCATGCGCGCGGAAGCCTGTAGATCCTTCGCCATGCACAACGCCAGTGCCAATGGCGATGAACTCCAGCAGATGCTCGTCCCATTCCAGGCGCCTGATCGTGAGTTTTACGCCCACGATGCCGTCGGCCCCCATGGCGGAAGCCTCGGCGCGCATCCGTGTCATGGCCAGTTCGCGTGCGTGGTACATGGCTTTAGAGAGTACATCCATCTCCTGGTTCTGGCTCCATGAGCTGTATTGCACGCCCACATGATAGACGCAGGAGCCAACGCACAGACCGATCGGCTCGAATCCGGCCTTGCGGACGAGCAGGAACTCATTGACCGAGAAATCCGAAGTAAACACGCCGGTGGAATGCGCCGAAGAGCGCAAGCCTTTTAGCCGTTCCTGCGCATGGAGGGGCAAATCATTGGTCATTATATGGCTCCGCTTTCCTCATTGGTGGCGTAGGCTTGATGATGTGGGGGCGTACCTGTGAGCGGTGTCGGATCGCGCATATCCACGACCATCTTGATCTCGTGTGGCAGTGGCGTGCCACGGCGCGCATCGACAATGGTGGCGACAACGATGTGTCGCGCGAGATATTCCTTGATCTTGCGCTCACCAACTTCACGCTCAACTTCGAACATCTGGGAAAAATTGACATGCGCTAGCACGCCATTACCCTGGTTGCGTGCGTTTTGGCGCAGATCCTGATGCGCGGTTCGGCGCACCTGTTCCCACAAATCCGAGAGCTGCCGCGCCTCGGTATTGAACCACAAACTGGGATTGGCGGCATAGCCGCTCCAGTCGCGCATCCATTCATAATGCGCGCCTATGGCGATGCCTACCGGCACCACATCGGCCTCCAGCAATTTTACGAACTCCAAGGCAGGCACGGTGGCAATAATAGGATCGGATGAGGGTGGCAGGCCGTCGATTTTTACCGCCGTGCCAATGAGCGTAAAATCCATGCTCTCACCCAGCGGCAAGCGGATTGTGCGCATTTTTACGTCGAGCACCGCATTGGCGCCGCAGGCTTTTGCTTCTTGCGCCAGACGGTCGAGCGCCTGCCCCCAACCCTCGGCATGGCCGCGTGTCCAGGAATAGCCGTAATGCAACCAGCAGGTGGCAGAGATAGCGGCGATTGGCTTTAGTCTCTTCGAACGCGCGATGCGCAGTTCCGCCGGGGTTAGGGTCGCCATCCACGGCTTAGTTCCGGCGGCGGCTTCCTGTAAACGCTCCAGTGCACCAGTGGGGATGCGCCCGCCACGCAGGCTCATCAAAATGTCCATTTGGCGGTGCGCCGACTCCTCGGCTGCGGCTTTCTGCTCCCGGGTCGTCCCCTTGAATCTATCAAAAATGCTCATCAACCTGCCATGAATTGTTGCAGTGAAGCACTTAGTCCTTGAGCCTGTGCTGAAGCTTTTTTGGTCTCTTCCGCCAGCTTGGCAAACCACTCCGGCGGACTGAGGGGTTTAGTATTCAGCGTGATGCCGCGTACCACCATAGAGATACTCGCAGCCAAACAGCCGTTAATGATCTCAAGCTTGTAGCGGTTTTCGCCAAGCTCGATAATGACACCGATCACCTTGCCCGATTTTGAAAATAGTCCTTTCTGCTCATGCACCGTTACCAATTCCGGCATCGCCTCCTTCAGCCGGAGTGCGAAGGCGCCGAGGTTGCTCACGGCGTCCGCCGAAAAACGCCGCAGCCACGCTGCCTGCATGTCGAAATCGAAATCGCTCATTTCTCCAGATTCCGCGCGTTAACTCCTTGCATGCCAGTGACCAGCTTGTTGCGGATTTCGGACAGTTTCTGCTCGCGCGCAGCCTCCTGCGCCGCCGCTTCACGCTCGATATCAATCACTTCATTCATGGTACGGATCGTTTCATCAGCTACCTGGGCAAGAACATCAAGGTTACGCGGGTCACCGCCCAGGCTACGCGCGGCAGCGGTGGCAGCGTCATGCGCGCCCTTGGCGGCGAGGAGAGAAATTTGTCGGTTGGCGTCATCAAGCTTAGCGGCGGAGTCGGCTGCGTTGCGAATTTCCACCTGCACCACGGCTTGGCTAGCCACAGCCATAAGGCGGGGAATAACCACAAGCATGCCGTTTGAAATTTTTATCATCCGCGTCTCTGCGGCGGCACGGTTTTGCTGGATGATTGGGATCAGCATTGCCGAGCCTACTAAAGCCTCGCGCATATCCCCTATTTTACCCCTGAAATTGGCAATAGCGCCACGAAACGCCTGTACCTCCGCTGCATCTGCCGGGTCTCCGCTGGCGATTGCATTTTGACGCTTCTGCTCCAATTCATCCTCGGCGCGGTCCAGGGCAATCTGCCCTGCCGCGATCGAAATTTTTAGATTGTGCAGCGCCTGCCGTATGGCCAGTGCCTGACCATCCAGCAATTGGATGGAAACCGCCAAATCCGCTTTAGTTTTCCGCGCCTTGGCTTGCTCCTCGTCCATGAGTGCGAGAAACTGCTTACGACTCTCTGCAAACCCCTGAAACGCGGTTTTTGCCTGGGCGATACCCCCCAGTAACCTGCCCATTACGCCGCGCGGTTTCACACCCGCCTCTGCCTCAGCCTGAAGGTCCGAGATGCGTAGAATTTTGATGCCGTCGACAACTGCGGCGGCGATCTGCCCGGCTTCGCCGGCGTCACCCAGCCGCACTCCGGAGAGCAATTGCCGCGAGGCGCCAGCGATGCCTGCGAGCACACCCTCACCATGAGTGAGCAAAGAGTTTGTGTTAGAAAAATTAATTTTTTGCGCCTCGGCCTGTGCGGCGGCAAGCTCCTCCGGCGGCAGATTGGCCACCTCGACAAGACGCTCCGGCTTAGGTAGCGGCGCAAGCTCCTCCGGCAGGGGAGGTGCCGTTTGTGGTTCGAGACGAGATATGGGCACCGGCACCTGCACGGCCGGCAAGGTGATATCAAAAGCTGACAGATCAAGCGGTGTGGTGGATAGCGTTTCGTTCATACGACAGCTCCAGCGTGCCTACCGAATCTAGCATGAAACCCTGCTGGGGCAATAACACTGGAGTGTAGAGAAAGCTTGCGCAACTCACTTCTAATGTCATGGTCGGTAAAGTTCAAACAGAAGGCATTCATTAGGTGCGGTGTGTTCTGGTCCGTGGACGACCTCAAGCGCACCACCGTGCATAGCGGGACCAACAATGCCAATCCAAGCCGTTCCGATGGACAAAAAACCGCCGTTGACACCCTCTTCTCAATTCAATGCTTCTGTCTGCGCTCCCTCACAAAAAATGCCTAAATGAAGATAACTTCTGTAACAAGACGCTGGATGCAGCTGAACTGCTGCCTTCATGAAACAAACAATTACAAAAAATATTTATTTCTAGCAGAATTCTAAATTTTATTTAGATCTCTGTTAGAAATTATTCATGAACAATATTGCCGCAAGGATACTTCCGTAGCCGAGATCTTGGCTAAAATAGCGATTCAACGCAATCGGCGGAATTGCTTTTAGTTTTTTCGGAGATATCTAACCTCACTCAGAATATTTTATAGCAAAATAAAATTACAAAAATTCACCGCTTTCCTCTTCATTCCATCTTAACAGGGCGCTCCAGTTAAGGCACCAAAGTAAGAATTCTCTTTAATTCTTTGAATTAAAAGATAGGCACACGCATTCATCACCAAGTTGAGGCTTGGGTAAAGCCGTCAAGGGGAGCTGTAGGATGAAGTTTACACGCCGTATATTGTGTACTCTTGGTACTAAGCTAACTTTAGCCATGCCTATTTGTATGCATGCAGGCATCGCCCGTGCCATGCAACGAAAAATCTACCCCATCTCTGACCAAACCTCACCGTGCAATATCGACCCTTCGCACCTCATCGTCATCGACCCCGGACATGGCGGACGCGACCCAGGTTGTATCGGCTCCGGCAATGTTTTCGAGAAAGACATTGTCCTTGACACTGCACTCGACCTTTACCGCGCTTTGCGCTGTGCTGGTTATCGCACCATGATGACCCGCGATCGCGATGAGTTCATCCCGCTACAAAACCGAGTAGACTTTGCTGAACGTCACCACGCTTCTTTGATGATTTCCATCCATGCCAACGCCATTGTTGGCCATCCCGATATCCGCGGCGCCTCTGTTTATACTTTCTCACCAGACCCATCAGACCCCCTAGCCGCGGAAATCGCCCGTAGTGAAAACAGTGTCGAAGTTCTCTCCTCTCCCTCCTTCAAAGGTATTTCCCCAGAAGTAAGCGATATTTTATTCGATCTTATGAGTCGTAGCACCAAAATAGAATCGATCCTCGCACAAAAAATTATGGTGAATTCACTTGCGCATCATGTGGACATGCTTGGTAACCCAGCCCGCAAAGCCACCTTTGCCGTACTGCAATCCAACGCCATCCCTAGTATTCTTGTGGAAACAGCCTTTCTTTCAAACCCCGCAGACGAAGCTGCTCTACGGACTCCCGCCTTTCGATATCGCCTCTCTCTCTGCATGAAAAACGCCGTCGATGCTTGGTTTTCAAGCCGTCAACGCGAACTCGGCAACATCTGACACGACAGAAAATCCTTCTTGTCCTCAAAATCCTCAAAACTTCTCATGGAGAACGCAGAAACCGTAGGAAACAAGCGGCATTATGTTCTACCCAAAGGCTGGCGTCAGAAATACAAATTCCGGCTTACCAGTTGCATCGTTTTCTTTATTTTAGCGTATATTATGATCTTTTTGCGGGTTACGTATGTAACGGTCATCCACCCAATCAAACCTGCCGCAGCCTGGCTGGCCGCCGTTCTGCCAACTCCGCATATGTCTGTCCCTCTGCCAGACCGCGCCTCTATTGTCGATGACAAAGGCCGTATCCTCGCCGTCTCTTTGCCAGATGCTGCCTTATATGCGGACCCCAAACAAATCATCCACCCCTATAAAGTTGCTCAAGAGCTTGCCGCCATCCTCCCGGATATCAATCCACAACAAACCAAGGCGCGGCTGTTGCTGAAGCAAAGCAGCTTCGCCTATATCGACCGGGCGTTAACCCCTGGGCAGGAAATGGCGGTTAACCGCCTTGGTGTTCCTGGCCTTTATTTCTTGCCAAGCTGGAAGCGCCATTATCCCGACGGCTCCATCGCCGCACATATATTGGGCGGCGTTACCCCAGGGCAAAATGGCATCGCAGGGGTTGAAGAGAGCTTCAACAAACGTCTCTTGAAGCGCAATGGTCAACCTCTAAAACTTTCAATCGACCTGCGCGTTCAGGGCATTGTTCAGCGTGAACTCGCCGACGCCATGAATAATTATGATGCACGCGGTGCATGCGCTATCGTTGAAAGCATGACTGGGCGCATTATCGCTATGGTCAGTTTACCAACCTATAATGCCAACAACTTTCATGACGCACCGCCAGATGCCCAAACTGATCGCTGTATTTCCGGCGATTACGAACCAGGAAGCGTCATGAAACTGATGACCCTGGCTGCGGGTCTGCAATCCGGCCTCGTCCATGTATGGGACAAATTCAACACAACTCACCCGCTTTTTGTCAGCGGCTATGCCGTAACGGATTATGAGCCCGTGCATCATTGGCTCGCTATGCCGGCGATTCTGGCTTATTCCTCAAATATCGGCGCCTCGCGCATTGCCGCTATCATGGGCCCAAAACTCCAACGTGCCTGGCTTGCAAAAATGGGTTTCTTCAACCGTTCTCCCATTCAGCTTCCCGGCGCGCAATACGGCCTCTGGCACGCGCGTCGAAGCTGGCATCTGCTCACAACAATGTCTGTCAGTTTCGGCAACGGTATTGCTATGCCGCCTATCATTTTGGTTAACGCCGTTGTCGCGGATTTGAATGGCGGTATTCTTTACAAACCTACCCTGCTTGCCCCCAAACCTGGTGCCCCACCGCGCCAGGGTGTACGCGTCATGCGTCCTGATGTTTCCGTTGACATGCGCAAGATGATGCGCGGCGTCGTGCTCTCCGGCACGGGTGTTTACGCCAATGTCCCTGGCTATCTGGTCGGCGGCAAAACCGGAACGTCACAAGTTGTCGGCGCCAACGGTCGTTATGATACAGATCTAAACGACTCCTCCTTTATTGCCGCTTTCCCTATCAACCACCCACGCTATGTTGTTTATGCGCTGGTTATTCATCCCATACCAACCAAGAAAATGCAAAAATTTTCTTATGGTTTCACTACAGGTGGCTATGTCGCGGCCCCGGCCGTGGGACGAATTATCAGCCGTATCGGTCCCATGCTGGGCATCAGGCCGTTGTCCAGCGCCGCGCTCAAAGCCGCCAACGCAAAATGGCATTTCCCCTTAACACCTAAGCCGCCCGCATCAGCCGTGGCATTGGGGCCAGGCCATCCTTTTCCGCCGGGCGCCAACCAATATGCCTACGACCTCACTAAACACCTTGCCCCCCAACACCCTGACCAGGCTGCCAAACTTGCCGCGTTAAAAAAGATCGAACTATCAAAACCATTTTATCCCACCTCCAGCGAGGTGCAGGTGGCGTCGTCTTGACCTCAGGCTCAGAGCAGAAATTATATCGACCGGATCGTCGAACGGCCACTCTTATGTAAAAGGTCCTAAAATTGGCAAACGTGCTACGAATCCAAACAATCTGGATCGGTATGAAACACTTCCGACTACTGCACTGTGCATTATCGATGAGGTGGGCAATTCCGTTCGTCTATTGCTCGGGCCAAGCCAGCGCAAGGACATCACCAAAGCCTATGAGTTGATTGAATGTTGATTTGCGCTGAGAAGTGACCCGGGAAAGGCGGGAATTTTCATTGAGAAGTAACCCATGTTTTGACCTTTCCCCTGACTTTTTGGTCGGGGAATGGAGGAGTGATCGACATGGCGTTATTGAGTGTAATTCGGCGCTGGCATTTCCGGCAGCACGTCCCCATCCGCGAGATTGAACGTCGCACTGGCCTGTCGCGGAACATGATCCGCAAATATCTGCGGTCTGATGAGACGGAGCCGAAGTTCGAGTTACCTGAGCGGCCGAGCAAATTGGACCCGTTTGCGGACAAGCTGATGGTTTGGCTGCGCCAGGAGGCTAGCAAGTCGCGCGAGCAGAAGCGCACCACGAAGCAGTTGCATGCTGACCTGACTGCCTTGGGCTATGAAGGCTCGTATGCCCGGGTTGCCGCTTTTGTCCGGCGTTGGAAGGCCGCGCGGCAATGGGAGCAGCAGACCAGCGGCCGGGGCACATTCGTACCGCTGGCTTTTGCGCCAGGCGAGGCGTTCCAGTTCGACTGGAGCGAAGACTGGGCAATGATTGGCGGTGAGCGGACCAAGCTGCAGGTGGCGCACACCAAGCTGTCGCATAGCCGCGCCTTCATTGTCCGCGCCTATCCGTTGCAAACCCATAAGATGCTGTTCGATGCGCTGGCCGAGACATTCCTAATGCTGGGCGGAGCCGCCTCAAGGTTCCGACGATGCGTAGCATCGTTGGAATGGCGGCGGAGGGGGCGTGCCGTAGCGCGGCATCTTCGACAACATGAAGACGGCGGTTGACCGGATCGGCACGGGCAAGGCTCGCCAGGTTAATGCCCGCTTCGCCGCCATGGCCAGCCATTATATGTTCGAGACGAACTTCTGCAATCCCGCCTCAGGTTGGGAGAAGGGGCGGGTTAAGAAGAATGTACAGGATGCGCGGCGCCGACTCTGACAGCCGATACCGAGCTTTCCAGATCTTCATTCTCTGAACGTTTGGCTTGAACAGCGCTGCATTGAGCAATGGGGACAGATCCAGCAGGGCACTTTGCCTGGCACCATCGCTGACGTGCATGCTGCGGAGCGAGCCCAGCTAATGCCGTTGGGGCCCCCCTTCGATGGCTTTGTCGAGCACACCAAGCGGGTATCGTCGACTTGTCTCGTGACTTTCGAACGTAACCGCTACAGCGTACCGGCATCTTTTGCCAACCGGCCCGTCAGCCTACGGGTCTATCCGGAACGAATCGTCATCGCCGCCGAGGCGCAAATCCTGTGCGAGCATGATCGCATTATCGATCGCGCCCACCATCAGCCCGCGCGAACAATTTACGACTGGCGGCATTATTTGACGGTGATCCAACGTAAGCCGGGGGCTTTACGCAATGGCGCACCCTTCGCGGAACTGCCCGAAGCCTTCAGACAGTTGCAGGGCCAACTTCTCAAGCGCCCCGGTGGAGACTAGGAGATGGTCGAGATCCTCGCCCTCGTGTTGCACCATTGATGTAGTTTTTCGGTGGGAGGATGGAGCGTGCCGCGGAAGATTTACGAGCCCGAGGAGATTATAGCGAAGCTGCGCCAGGTCGAGGTTTTGACGTCGCAGGGCAAGTCGGCGATCGATGCGATCCGGTCGATCGGCGTGACGGATGCAACTTATTATCGATGGCGCCAGGAGTACGGCGGGCTGAAGGTTGACCAGGTGAAGCGCATGAAAGAGCTGGAGGCCGAGAACACGCGGTTACGGCGGGCGGTATCCGACCTGACGCCTGAGAAGCTGGTGCTAAAGGAAGTTGCTTCGGGAAAGTTTTGAGCCCGGCGCGCCGCCGGGCTGGCGTACAGCATGTTGTAAAGACTCTTGGCGTATCTGAGCGGTTTGCCTGCCGTGTTATCGGGCAGCCTCGGAGCACTCAGCGTGCGGAACCAAAGACTGCCGACGATGAAGCGGCCCTGACAGCCGACATTATCGAATTAGCACTACAGTTGCAATTTTGTCGGAGTTCTGAATCTATACGCAATCATGATTCAGGACCTGATAAGTGGCGGCGCGTCTGTTGAGGATACACTGGAGCCTTGGGCGTCTTCGCTGCGCGATGTGAAGGGGCGCATACGACCGTTGTTCACGCAGGATCGCGTTGCGGCGTCGGTCGGCGATTTTCTTGATGCACTGCTTTGCAACGAGCCGCGCAAGACGGGATGGATGCGAGCCGAGGCCGCGGGTGATCCCGGCCCCTGGCGGCAGCAAGCCCTATTGGGGCGCGGCCGCTGGGATGCCGAGGCATTGCGCGATGTCGTGCGGGACTATGTGGTTGAGCATCTGGCTGCCAACGACGCGGTTCTGGTGATCGACGAGACCGGGTTCCTCAAACAGGGCCGCACGTCCTGTGGCGTTGGCCGGCAATACACCGGCTCCGCGGGTAAGATCACCAACTGCCAGATTGGTGTGTTTGCGGCCTATGTCTCGCACAAGGGCCATGCCTTCATCGACCGGGCGCTGTATTTGCCGAAGGCATGGACAACCGATCCCATGCGGATGCAGGCCGCGCATGTGCCGGACACCGTCGCGTTTGCGACCAAGTGTCCATCGTCGAATGATTTGAGACAATTGGCAGCGTGCTTTAACGGAGGTTTTGGCTCACCTATTGGGTTAAAATTTTAAGCGGCTATTTGGTTATGGCGCAAGCGTCTTTGCTGGATGGTTTGACGCTTGATTTGTTCCC
>JAGWZS010000034.1 GCA_018971905.1 Rhodospirillales bacterium
GGCGCTGCAAGAGGCGCTGCTGACCAGCTACCCCGAACTCAGCGGCCGCGACATCAAGGAGCTGATCAAGCTGGCCACGCGCTATTGCGCGCACAAAAACCTGCCGCTCACGGCCGAGGTGTTTGCCCTTTGCGCGGTGTTCCGGGGGATTATCTAGCGCGCTATGCCTGCGTGAAATCCACGATCGCGGCAAAACCCGTTTCCGTGCCAAAGGCAAGCTGCCCGCCATCCGCGTTCCAGGCCAGGGCCGTTATGCCGCCACGCCCCGGCCCGCAAACCGGCAGCACGCGCTCGCGCGTCACGTCCGCCACCAGCAGCATCCCGGTGTTGAACCCGGCAGCCACCACCTCATGCCGTGGGTGGCAGGCCACGCGCTTCACCACGCCATCTCCCATGCCAAGCTCCATGGGTGGCTTGCCCATCGGCCCGCCGCCGAAAAATGGCCAGAGCACAATGCTCTCCGCCCCCGCCGTGGCCAGCCATTTGCCGGACTTGGTGAAGCCCAGCGATTCTGGCTTGGCGGGGTAGCCAGACATGCGCATATGCTTGGCCCCCGGCAACGTCCAGCCATGCAGCGCGTTTTCCTGCATCGTCGTCACCAGCGCTTCACCCGCCGGATGAATCGCCACGCCGGTGTGGCTGCCCTTCCATTCCAGCTTTGGCGAAACCAGCGCACCAGAAGCGGTAAACCAGAGCGATGCCCCATTGTAATGCGAAGCCGCCACGCGCTTGCCCTTGGCGTCAAACGCAATGCCGGTGACGGTGCTGGGGTGCTCCAGCGTTTTCAGCACCTCACCGCCTGGGCTCAGCAGATGCAGGGCCTTGCCCACGGCGGCGGCCAATAGCGGCCCCTTGCCGGCAAAGCCCGCCACATGCTCCACCCATTTGGCGCCGAATTTTTGCAATGGCTGCGTGGTGCCGTCAGGCCTGGTGCGCATCAACCGCCCGTCATCTCCGCCGGTTATAAACCCGCCTTCCGGGTGCGCCGCCAGGCTCAGCACCGCGCCCTCATGCACCGCAATGGCGGTATATGCCGCGCCCAGGCGCAACGTACCATCGCCCAGGGCAACAGCCAGGGTGCCCATGGTATCGAACGCCACCCCGGTAACATACGCGCCAAGCTGCGCACTGCGGCCGCGGTGACTCAAAAGCTCGTCGAGATCTGACATGGCGGCTACTTGCCCCGCCGGGGCGTCAGGGGCAAGAGGCCCAAAAATCGCAACCCCCCGAAGAATTTGCGCCACATCAAAGCGCAATGGGGCGCCAAGGCTCATAAGCTCTCCGGTTACAACCTAAAAAACGGCTTCACGTAAAGGAGATGCGCAATGTGCCGCCACTCTCTCTCAGCCTCCGCCACCGCCCTCGTGGGATTGGCCGGCGCGCTGGCCATCAGCCACCCCGCCCAGGCCATTCCTGCCTTTGCGGCGCAAACCGGCCTGGCCTGCGATGCCTGCCACATCGGCTTTCCGCAGCTCACCCCGTTTGGGCGGTTGTTCAAGCTGGAGGGCTATACGCTAGGCGAGCAGACCTACCCCCACATCCACAATCTCTCCGCCATGCTGCAAGCCGGCTTCACCTACCTGAAAGACAAGGTGCCAGGCGGGCTTTCGCCGGACTATCCCAGCAACCACGCCTGGTCGGTCCAGCAAACCAGTCTGTTTTACGGCGGCGTGCTGGATAAGAATCTGGGGCTGGGCGGCTTTATCCAAGGCACATTCGACGGCGTTGCCCACCAGTTCCACTGGGATAATCTGGACATCCGCGATGCGCATCTGGCCAGGCTGGCCGGGCGGCAGATCGTCTATGGCTTCACCTTCAACAACGCGCCGGGCATCACGGATGTCTGGAACACGCTGCCCGCCTGGGGCTATCCATACATCCCGGACGAGCTGGGCGTTTCCCCCACCGCCGAGTTGCAGATCAGCGGGCTGGCTCAGTCCGTGGTGGGGGTGGGCGGTTACACCGCATATTACATCACACCCGCGGATATGATCTATGGCGAGGTGGATGGCTATCAATCCCTGCCCGACCATACGGCCTATGCGCTGGGCGTTGGCCCGGCCAACGGGGTAGGCGGCACCACCCCCTACTGGCGCCTTGCCTTCCAGCACAGCGTGGGAGAAAACTCCTTCGAGTTCGGCACCTCAGGGCTGGTTGACCACCCCTACCCCAGCGGCTTCAAGCACGGCCCGGAGGACAATATCACCGATCTCGGGCTGGATATGCAGATCCAGCACATCACCATGACCCAAGCGGTCTCCCTCCAGGCGTCCTGGTATCATGAAAGCCAGCATTGGGGCGCGAGCTTCCCGCTCGGCAACACCGCCAACCTGAACGACACGCTGAACCAGGAGACCATCACCGTCTCCTATCTCTGGCACGAGCTGATCGGCGCCACGGAGTCTTATAGCAACATTTCCGGCACGGCGGATTCCGGGCTGTATGGGCCGGCGCCCATTTCCGGCAATGCCAATAATAAGCCCAACTCCTCCAGCTTCACCACCGAGCTGGATTATTATCCGTTCAATAACGGCGGGCCGAAAATCTTCCCCTGGGTGAACGCGAAATTCTTCCTGGAGGGCACAATCTACCCAACTTTCAACGGCCTGGCGCATAATTACGACGGTTCCGGCCGCTCCGCCTCGGCCAACAACCTCATCTTCGCCGGCATCTGGCTGGTGTTCTAAGGCGTCACCCGAGCGTCATAATTTTCTTGATAGGTTCCAAGGGCCGTGGCACTGTTGAGCATGACCTCAGCAGTGCCACCCGCTGCGCTTAATTTACACGCAGAGATGCTCATTCTCTGCGCACGCATTGGTTTTAGCCCGCCCCTGCTCTGAATGACCCCCATGCCCGCCTCACCGCGCGCGCCTCAATTCAGAAAAATCGGAGCTTATCATGTTGGACGATCTCAACCTCGGCGTTGACTGGCAGACGCTGGACGCTGCCCACCATTTCCACCCCTTCACCGACCATAAAGAACTGCACGAACAAGGCGTGCGGCTGATCACCTCGGCCGAGGGCGTTTATCTGCACGATTCCAACGGCAACAAGATCATGGACGGCATGGCCGGGCTATGGTGTGTAGCCGCGGGCTATGGGCGGCAAGAGCTGGTGGAAGCCGCCACAAGGCAGATGACCAAACTGCCCTATTACAACGCCTTCTTTAAAACCACCACCGAGCCCACTGTGCTGCTGGCCAAGAAGCTGGCGGAAATCGCGCCTGAGGGGGTCGAGCATGTGTTCTTCGCCTGCTCAGGCTCGGAAGCGGTGGACAGCGCCATCCGCAGCGCCCGGGTGTACTGGAAGACCATCGGCAAGCCGGAAAAAAGGTTCGTGATCGGCCGGGAATATGGCTATCACGGCTCCACCATTCTGGGTGCGTCTGCTGGCGGCATGAAAGACATGCACCGCCAGGGCGGCGATCTGCCCTATTTCGCGCAGGTGCTGCCGCCTTATTGGTATGGCAAGGGCGGGCAGATGAGCCCGGAAGAATTCGGCCTTTACGCCGCCAAAGAGGCGGAGAAGAAAATCCTCGAACTCGGGCCTGAAAACGTTGCCGCCTTCATCGGCGAGCCCATCCAGGGTGCGGGTGGCGTGCTCATCCCGCCTTCCACCTACTGGCCAGAAATCAACCGCATCTGCAAACAATACGATATTCTGCTGATCGCCGATGAAGTGATCTGCGGTTACGGCCGCACGGGCAAATGGTTCGGCACAGATTATTTCGGTATCAAACCAGACATGATGACCACCGCCAAGGGCCTCACCTCCGGCTATCTGCCGCTCTCGGCCTTGCTTATGAACAATCGCGTGGCGGATGTACTCATCAACGAGGTTGGCGAGTATTATCACGGCTTCACCTATTCCGGCCATCCAGTTTCCTGCGCCGTAGGGCTGAAGAATATCGAAATTCTGGAAAACGAGAATCTGGTTGAGGGCGCCACCGCCAAGGGCGAACTGCTGCGCGCGAAACTCAACGAGGCCATTGGCGATTTGCCGATTGTGGGTGAGATCCGCGGTGTGGGGCTCATCGGCGCCATCGAGCTGACGGCGGACAAGCGCACCCGCAAATTCTTCGAGAAGAACGGCCGCGTGGGTGTCATCTGCCGCGACCATTGCATCGCCGCCGGGCTGATGATGCGCGCCACGCGTGACACCATGCTGTTCTCACCGCCGCTCAGCATCACGGAAGCTGAGATCGAGAAATTTGCCGCGATGGCCAAGATCGCTTTCGAGAAAACCTTCGCGGATGTGCGTGCGGAGGTGGCATTGTGAACATGCTCACCAACCCCGACATTGAAGCGAAGGCAGCACTGCTCTCAGGCGCCGATTATATCGAGGCCTTCGTGATCGACGTGAACGGCGTGCCCCGCGGCAAATGGCTGCAACGCGACAAAGCGAAATCCCTGCTGGGCGCGGGCATCGCTCTGCCGCGCTCGGCCTATCTGCTGGACATCTGGGGCCGCGACATTCTGGAAGGCGGCATCGCCTACGACACTGGCGACCCGGATGGCATGTGCGTCGCGGTGCCGCATTCCATCACCCGCATGGGCTGGGCCGACGGCAATGTAATGCAGGCCCTACTGACCATGCGCGAGCCCGATGGCGAGATTTATTATCTGGACCCGCGCGGCGTGCTCGCCCGGGTGCTGCAGCGTTACGCCAAGGCCGGGCTTACCCCGGCGCTGGGCGTAGAGCTGGAGTTCTACCTGGTGGACCCGAGGCAGGACGGCTTGAAAATCGCCCCGCGCGGCGCCGATGAATCCGGCTGGCGCGGCTGGCAGATCGACGCCGTGGGCCTGGGCGAAGTGCATGATTACGAGCCGATCCTGCGCGAGATGATGGGATGCGCGAAAGCGCAGGATATCATCCTGGAAACGCTGGTGTCGGAATCCGGCCCCGGCCAGTTCGAGGTCACGCTGAAATATTCAACGGACGCCCTGCGCGTGGCCGACAGCGCCACCTTGTTCAAGCGCACCATCAAGCAGGTGGCGCGCAAGCACGGGCTCACCGCCACCTTCATGGCCAAGCCATACGGGCAATGGGCGGGCTCTGGAATGCACGTGCATATGTCGATCCTCGACAATGCGGGCAAGAATATTTTCACTGGCACGCCAGAACGCGCTTCACCTGAGCTTTATCACGCGCTGGGCGGCATTATTCATAACATGCCAGACACGATGCTGACTTTAGCCCCGCACGCCAATTCCTACCGCCGTTTCGCGCCCGGCGTGCACGCCCCCACCTATGGCGACTGGGGGCACGACAACCGTATGGCCTCCGTGCGCGTCATCACCGCCGACCCCGCCGCCTCGCGCATCGAGCATCGCGTCGCGGGGGCAGACTGCAACCCCTACCTCGCCTTTGCCTCGCTGCTTGGCACCGCGCTGCAGGGGCTGGAAACCAAAGCTGACCCTGGACCGGAAACCCATGGCACCGTGCGCAGCGCCACCGCACCGAAGCTGCCCATCGCCTGGTCGGGTGCCGTGGACCGCTTTGCCGCCTCCGCCAATATGGGCGATATTTTCGGCACGGATTTCCAGCGTTACTACATCGCCTGCAAACGCCAGGAGATCAGCGAGCTGCGCAAGCGGATTTCGGATGTGGAATACGACGCCTATCTGAAAAATGCCTGAGGCGCGCATGGAAAATGCCCTCACACCGCGCGAGGCCGGGTTTGCTATGCCGGCTGAATGGGCGCCGCACGCAGGCTGCTGGATGATCTGGCCAGAACGGCCGGATAACTGGCGCCTGGGTGCCAAGCCCGCGCAAAAAGCCTTCGTGCAGGTGGCCACTGCCATTTCGCGGTTCGAGCCGGTGACCATGCTCGTCAGCCACCGGCAATATGAAAACGCCCGTGCCTCTTTGCCCGCCGAAGTGCGGGTGGTGGAGATGAGCAGCAACGACGCCTGGGCGCGAGACATCGCCTGCACCTTTCTGCTCGGCAAAAACGGTGAACTTGCAGGCGTGGACTGGCCGTTCAAATCCTGGGGCGGGCTCTATTTCCCCTGGGACAAGGACGACGCCATCGCCGGCAAGATGCTGGAGATGGAACGGGCAAGGCGTTTCCGCGCCCCGCTCGTCATCGAAGGTGGTGCCTTGCATGTGGATGGCGAAGGCACGGTGCTGGTGGTTGAGCAATGCGTGCTGAACGAGAATCGCAACCCGGATGTGCGGCGGCAGGACATGGAGCGGATGCTGAAGGATTATCTTGGCACCTCCCATGTCATCTGGCTGGAGAACGGCGTGCCGCATGACGAAACCGATGGCCATGTCGACAATCTCGCCTGCTTCGTGAAGCCAGGCGTGGTGTTGCTCACATGGTGCGACGACCCGGCTGATCCGCATTACGAAGTCAGCCGGGAGGCCGAAGCGCGGCTGAAAGGCACGCGCGATGCCAAGGGGCGCGAGCTGATCATCGAGCATATCCCGATGCCGACGCCGATGTTTTATACCGAGGCCGAAGCCGAAGGCGTGGATGCCACCGCCAGCGGCATGAACCGCAAGGCGGGTGAGCGTCTGGCCGCGTCTTACGTGAATTTTTACATCGCCAATGGCGCCATCATCGCTCCCGCCTTCGGGGTGGAAACAGACGAGCCCGCGCGTAACGTGCTGGCCAGGCTGTTCCCGGAACGCGAGATCGTGATGCTGCCAGCACGCGAAATTCTGCTGGGTGGCGGCAATATCCATTGCATCACGCAGCAGCAGCCTAAAGCCGGCTAATCCGCGCAAGGCGGGCGCAATTTCCGCCAAAAGAATGAGACCAGGGACTTTCAACGGCTTCTCTGCAACACTCAGCACCCCCACGTGGGGAGGAGACAATAATGAGTACAAAGCTCAAAGCGGACTCTCTATCCTTCTTCGAATCCATCATCATGGGCGTGGCGGGGTCGGCGCCGGGGTTTTCCATCGCGGTAGCCATTGCCGGGCTGCTGGCCACGGCAGGCAGCGTTTCACCCAACGCGATCTTGATCTTCGCGGTGCCGATGCTTGGCATCGCGGTGGCTTATAAGGGTCTCTCTCACAGAATGCCCCATGCCGGCGCCGCCTACGAATGGACAAAATCCGTCTTCGGTGGATTTTTCGGTTATTTCTCGGGCTGGGCGCTGCTCATCGCGGCGTTGGTGTTCATGGTCACCGGCTCGGTGCCGCTGGGCACCGCCGTGCTGCAATTGTTCGACCCTTCGCTTGCCACAAATGTCTGGCTCACCACCAGCATCGGCGCGCTCTGGTTTGTCGCCATCGGGCTGGTGCTCATCGCCGGCATCGAACTCACCAGCAAAATTCAGGTGGTGATGAGCAGCATAGAGCTTGGCATTCTCTTCATCATTTCCATCGCCGCCTTCGTACATAGCGGCACACATGGCGCGGTGTCCGCCTTTTCCTGGTCCTGGTTCGGGTTCCACTACCCGGCTGGCAGCTTCGCGCCCTCCGCGCTCAGCGTCGTGTTTCTTTACTGGGGCTGGGACGTAACGTCGAACCTGGCGGAGGAAACCAAAGGGCAGGAACAAAATCTCGCCGGGCGCGGCGGGTTTTTTTCAATCTTCGCCACCATCGCCTCCTTCGTCGCCTTCACCGTGGCGGCGCTGATGATGTTTTCCCTGAAGGATGCATCAGGCTTTTCGGATAATCTCATCTACCACGTCGCCATCGCGGCGGGGCTGGGCAAAATAGGCGGCTATGCAGCGGCCCTGGCGCTCATTCTCTCCTCCGTTGCCACGCTGGAAACCACGATGCTGCAATTCTCCCGCACCTTGTTCGCCATGGGGCGGGACCACGCTTTGCCAAGCTATTTCGGCCAGGTGCACGAGAAAACCATAACCCCCGTGCGCACCATGTACCTGCTGCTCATCCTCGGGCTGGCCCTGATCGTCATTTCCAGCTTCCTGCCATCAATCGCCGCGATCCTGAATGATTCCGTGGCCGCCATCGCCATCCAGGTTTGCTATTATTATGGCCTTGCCGGGCTGGTTTGCGCCTGGGTGTACCGCAAGAGCACCGGGTTTACCTTCGTGGAATATGTGATCTTCCCAACCCTCTCCGCCATCGCGCTCATCGGGCTGGGCATTTATGCCATCACCACCTACAACATGATCGTGAATGTTGTGGGTATCGGCGGGCTGGCCATCGGCATCGTGTTCTACCGCCCCAAGGGCTATGGCCGCCCCTCGCTTATGGCGGCGGAATAAAAAACTCACCCCGGGGCCGGAAGGCCCCGGTTTTCATTACAGCGCCCGGCGGAAGGTCAGGTTCAGCCGGGTCGCTCCTGTCAGTTCATGCGTCCCATGCTTCACCGGTGCGATACCGTGGAAAAATTTCCGCGCCGCGCCGCCCCACACCAGCACATCCCCGCTGTGCAAGGGCAGGCGCGCGGGCTTGTCTGCCCGGCTCACCCCTCCCCACAGAAAAATCGCGGGCAACCCTAAGGAAACCGACACGATCGGCGCTGAAAAATCCTGCTCGTCGATATCCTGGTGCAGCGTCATTTTGGCACCCGGCTCATAGCGGTTGATCAACGCTACATCCGGCGCAAAGCCCCCAAACCCGCAGGCCGCCGCCGCGCGCGCCGCAATCTTCCGGAACAAATCCGGCATCCCTGGCCAAGGCTGGCCACTCAGCGGGTCTTGCCGTGAGTAGCGGTAGCCTTTGGCATCGCTCACCCATCCCGCCGCGCCGCAATTGGTCATGGCGGCACTCATCTCCCTGCCGCCGGGTGTCCTCATGCGCCGGAAAGGGCTCGCCCGCGCCACCTCGGCCACCAGGCCCACAAGCTCTGCTGCCTGCGGCAGCGCAAAACCGGGCAGATAGCCAAGCCCCGGCAAGCTGGTGAACAAGTCCACCTGCACCGGCGCGCCCTGCGTGTTCACGTCAGCATCAACGCCGCCACCAGGGCCACCGCCACGGCCTGCAACCCCACGCGCCAGCGCATCAGCCGGTTAGAGGTCTCGGGGTTACGCTCCGGATTGGCCATGCCCAGCACGCCCGCCAGCATAACGCCAACAACCGCCAGCATATCCAGCCCCAGCAAGATCATCAAAACAGCCCGCATGGCGCCACTATACGGCACCAGGCGGATTTGCCTATCATCCGGCGCTGGTTGACTTCTCCATAAAACGGTCTTCAGGGTCGCCCATGCGTTTTCTGCGTCTTCTGCCCCTTCTCGCCTTTTTGGCCATGCTCGCCCCCGCTCTTGGCAAGGCGGCGCCATCCGCCGTGGCCGAGCACAATCCGGCCTCGCCCGCCACCCCGGCAAAAACCACACCCACCATCATTCCCGGCTCGCCGCTGGCCGCCCTCACCGGGGTGGCTGGCCAATCCACCCAGGCCAGCACGGCGCAGCCCGCCCCTTTCGGCACAGATGAGCTGGGCTTCGCCCTGTCCACCATGCTTGGACATGAAGCCACCCGCACGTTCGATGATTTTACCGATGCCCTGCAACGCTCCACGCGGCTCACACCGGTGTGGCACTGGCTGCAAGGCTTTTCCACCATGCCGTGGCTACTTGCCTATGCCAGCGCCGTGCTGCGCGCCATCGCCATTGCCATTCTGCCTGGCATCGCACTGGATTTCGCGGTGCGGTTTCTGCTTGGCAAACCCATGGCGCTGTGCGCCCTGCACGCCGCCACCCCCACGGCCGCAAACCAAGACACCGACCCTTGCGCCAAGCCCGAGCCAGGCATTTCCCTTCGCGCGTTGGTCCGCCACCTGGGCTTTGCCCTGCTGAAATTCGGGCTGGCGCTGCTGCCCATTGCGGCTTTCGCCATCACCGAGCAGCTGTTTCTGTCCAGCGGGCTGCTTGCGGAGCGCGCGGCGCGGCTGGCCGTTACCGGCATTGCCAATGCCTACCTGCTGGCGCGGCTGGCACAGGAGAGCATCCGCTTGCTGTTTTCGCCCGCGGCACCCAGCCTGCGGCTGCTGCGTATGCCCACCGCCAACGCCGCCTGGGCGATGCGCCGGGCCAACGTGTTGATCGGCACCATTTTCGCCGCCTTCTGCCTCATCTCCGTCGCGGAAATTCTGGAGCTGCCGAAAGATGGCGCCGGCGCACTCATCCGCATCGCAGCACTGATCGTGCATCTGGAAGTCGCATTGGGCATCTGGCAAAGTCGGCGCGTGGTCAGCCGCTGGATCGCCGGGCGCCCCCATGCCGACGGTTTCATCGCCGGCTTCCGCCGCCGCTTCGCCAAAATCTGGTATGTCATTGCCCTGTTCTATGTGCTGGCGCTGTGGGTGGCCTGGGCCGGCGGGGTGCAAAACGCGCTGGGCGTGCTGTTGCGGGCGATTCTTGTGGTTATGGCGGCCCTGGTGCTTGGCCGCATGGCCTGGACAGGCAGCAGCACCCTGCTCAGCCGCCTGTTCCCAGACCCCACCGCCGAAACCGCGCGCGAGGCACCTAAACTTCTGCTGCGCGCGGGAACCTACAACCCGCTGCTGCGGTTTTTGGTGCGTACAGCCATCGCCGTGCTGGCACTGCTGCTTATCCTGCAAGGCTGGGGCATCAACGCCTTTGGCTGGCTGCTCACCAACGCAATCAGCCGCGCCTGGCTCGGCGCCATCTCCGCCATCACCATCACCATCGCCATCGCCATCGCCATTTGGGAGTTCCTCAATTACCACATGGAAGCGCGGGTAGACAGGCTGAACGCCGCCGGGCGAACACGCCAGGCCATGCGGCTGCGCACCCTCTCGCCCATTCTGCGCGCCGGGCTTGGCGCCGTCATCGTGGTCGTAACATTAATCATCTGCCTCTCGCGCATCGGCGTAAACGCCACCGGGCTGCTCGCGGTCTCCTCGGTTGTTGGCATCGCGGTGGGGTTCGGCAGCCAAAAACTGGTGCAGGACATCATCACCGGGCTGTTTCTGCTGTTTGAGGACGCCATTCAGGTTGGCGACGTTGCCTCGGTGGCTGGCATGTCCGGCACGGTGGAGCGCGTTTCGATCCGCACCATAAGGCTGCGCGGCGGCGATGGCTCGATCAACATCATCCCTTTCTCTTCAGTTACCATCGTCACCAACCAGACGCGCGATTTCAACTACGCACAACTCTCCATCATGGTCGGCTACCACGAAAATATCGAGCATGTGATGGCGGTACTGAGAGAGATCGGCGCGCAGATGCGCAGTGAACCCGCCTGGGCTGCCATGATGCGCGATAACCTCCAGCTTTTCGGCCTCGATTCCTTTGGCGAACTGGGCCTGGTGCTAACCGGGCAAATCCGCACCGGGCCAGGGCAGCATTGGGCGGTGCGGCGGGAGTTTTATGGCCGCGTGCAGAAGCGCTTCGCAGAGGAAGGCATTGAACTGCCGTATCGCGTCTCGCAGAACCTGCGGCTGGATATGGGTAACAAGCCAGAAGAGCTGGCACCGCCCAGCCCCGGAGCCGCTAAATCTGGCCGTCTTCCACCAGAACCCGCCTGAGACCAGCCCCGCTGCCCGCAGGCACGGCGCCATGCAGCAGCTTGCCAACCTCGGCAATCGTCACCCCGGCGAATTGCGGCGCCAACAGCGGGCCGCACGCCTCAAACAACCCCGCCAGTTTCAGCATGGGCGCGTTGATGAAAGGCGGCGCGAACAGCGCGCTGCTCTGCGCCTCCACCTGAAAAAACAGGCCGCCAAGCAGCCGCGCCAACTGGCCTTCTGAATAAGGCTGGCCATGCCCAAATGGCGTGCTTTCCGCATAGGCCCACAGCCCGCGCCGGTTGGGGGCCATCACGATC
>JAGWZS010000283.1 GCA_018971905.1 Rhodospirillales bacterium
CAGTGCCCGCCCAAGCCCCGCCGCCTCCATCAGCGCCAGTGTGGCGGCGGTAATCGGCAGGGTGGCAAGCCCGCGGTCGGTTACCAGCAGCGGGCGCCTGATTCCGGCCGCGGCGCAGGCAGCGGCAAGTTCCTGAATGCGCCCTGCGCCGAAGCGAACAGCGGTGGGGTAAGACCAGTTGGCGGTAAGGGTCATGCGTCAGGCCTTCTTTTTGAGATGGTAGGACTTCGGGCGGGTAAGCGCCATGTAGCCCAGCACCGAAAGGCCAGCGCCCCGGCCGGTGTCCTTGCAGCCGGTCCAGCAGAGTGCCGGGTCGAGATAATCGCAGCGGTTCTGGAACACCGTGCCCGTTTCCAGCCGCGCGCCAATCGCCTCCGCAGCGTCTGCATCGGCTGTCCAGATCGAGGCCGTGAGACCGAAATCACTATCGTTCATCAGCGCGATGGCCTCTTCGTCGTCTTTCACCTTCATGATGCCCACCACCGGGCCGAAGGTTTCCTCGCGCATCACTTTCATCGCATGGGTGACATTGGTGAGGACTTGCGGCGTCACATACGCCCCGCCATCATCCGCCGCCATGGTGGGAATATGGGCGATGGCCCCCTGGGCAACAGCCTCGGCAACATGCTCACGCACGGTGCGGGCAAAGCGGATATTCGCCATGGGGCCGATGGTGGTTTCGGCCTCAAGCGGGTTGCCAAGCTTCAGGGCCTTCACCCACGCCACGGCTTTTTCAACGAAGGCGTCAAACAGACTCTCGTGCACATAAATCCGCTCAATGCCGCAGCAGCATTGCCCGGCATTGAACATGGCACCGTCCATGGCACCTTCAACTGCAGCGTCAAGATCGGCATCGGCCCTTATATAAGCAGGGTCCTTGCCGCCCAGCTCGGTGGCGACATTGATGAAATTGCCCGCCGCCGCCTGCTCTATCGAGGCGCCGCCACGCACGGAACCAGTGAAATTGACGAAATTGACATGCCTGCCAGAAATAAGCGCCGCCGAGCCCGCATGGTCGAGGAAGATATTGTCGAACACATCAGCGGGAACCCCAGCCTGGTGGAACGCCTCGGCCAGATGCTCGCCAACCAGCAAGGTTTGCTCAGCATGTTTCAGCAGCACCACATTGCCGGCCACCAATGCCGGCACGATGGTGTTCATGGCGGTCATGTACGGGTAGTTCCATGGCGCGATCACCAGCACAACGCCCAGCGGCTCCCGGGCGATCTGGCGCAGCACCGCGGCGCTGTTCTCAATCACCATGGGCTTGAGGGTGTCGGCCGCGATCTCGCACATATAATCGGCCCGTTCCTTAAGGCCACGGAACTCGCCGCCATAGCGCACGGGGCGGCCCATTTGCAGTGCCAGCTCCTGGGTCATGCGTCCGGTCTGTTCGCCGATCAGGCTGACAGCCTTGCGCACCAGCGCAATCCGCTCCTCAAGCGGGCGGGCGGCCCAGGCTTTTTGCGCCTTGCGCATGGCGGCGGCCTTGGCAATGGCCGCTTCCGGCGATGCCGGCTGGCGCCTGGCGGCCACGGCCCCATCGATAGGGGAGATACAGGTAAGTTCCTTCATGTCAGCATCTTTCAAAACCACGAGAAATTTCCCAATCCGTTACAGCCGCGTCGAATTCTTCCTGCTCAACCTCGGCGGCGCGGGTATAATGATCAATCACCTCATCGCCCATGGCCTCGCGCAGCATGGCGGAATGGCGCAGCGTTTCGGTCGCGGCGCGCAACGTCCGGGGCAGCTCCTCCACTTGTTTCTGGCCATACAAATCGCCGCGGCTTGGCGCGGGCAGAGGCAACTGCTCTTCAATGCCTTTGATACCAGCAGCCAGCAGGGCGGCCTGCGCGAGATAGGGGTTCACATCAGCCCCGGCAATGCGGCATTCAATCCGCACGCCCTTGCTGTCCGCGCCGCAAAGCCGGAACCCCGCCGTGCGGTTATCAACCGACCAGACCACCTTGGTGGGCGCAAACGTACCCTTGCGGAACCGTTTGTAGCTGTTGATGTTGGGCGCCATGAAGTAGGTATATTCAGGCGCGTACCGCAACAGCCCGGCGACAAAATGCCCCATCAGCTCAGACATGCCAAGCGGACGATTTTCATCGTAAAAAACATTGGTGCCATCTTTGAACAGCGAACAATGAATATGGCTGGACGAGCCCACTTTGCTGGCGCGCCAT
>JAGWZS010000284.1 GCA_018971905.1 Rhodospirillales bacterium
TTCTATTCTGGTGGCATGATGCAAACCCGCGCCGAGGATATTCCGCCCGCTTCTCCGCCGCTTTGGCTGCGTGCTGCGCCGGTGCTGTTTCTGCTGTTCTGGTCGGCGGGGTTTCCGGTTTCAAAAATCGGCATCCAATATGCTACGCCCTTCGCCTTTTTGGCGCTGCGTTATGCGTTGGCGCTTCTGGTGCTCATTCCCTTCGCCATCTGGCTGCGTCCGCCCCTGCCTAAGCGCCGCGTCGCCTGGCTGCATGTGGCGGTGGTGGGGTTCTGCATCCAAACGGTTTATTTCGGCATGTGCTACGCGGCCTTCGCGCTGGGCACCTCGGCGGGCGTGGTGGCGCTGGTGGTCTCCTTGCAGCCGATTTTGGTGGGCGTGCTGGCGCCGGTGCTGGTACGGGAGAAAATCAGCGCCAAGGGTTGGGTGGGTCTGGGGCTTGGCTTTTGCGGCGCGGTGGTGACGATTCTGGGCTATGGCGAGACCGGGCATATCTCCCCGCTGGGCGTGCTGTGCTCCTTTGGCGCATTGCTTGGCATGGCCGGTGCCACGCTATATGAGAAGCGGTTTGGCACGGGCATGCATCCCGTTACGTCCAACATGTTGCAATATGCTGTGGGTCTGGCAACAACTTTACCTATCGCGCTGCTGGATTTCCATGTGGATGTGACAACGAGGTTCGTGGTGACAATGACCTATCTTGTCATCGCCAATTCGCTGGTGGCCATCTCGCTCTATATCGCCATGCTGCGCTTTGGCCGGGCCTCGCAGGTCTCTGCCTTGTTCTATCTGGTGCCGCCAATTTCAGGGCTTATGGCCTGGGGGCTGCTGGGCGAGGCAATGCCCTTGCTGGCCTGGGTGGGCATGGCGGTGGCGGGGCTTGGCGTAATGCTGGTGCGTGAACAAGGGAAAACTGCATGACAGCTCTGAAACCACCGCCGGACCGGCTTTATGGCCGGGTGCATGGCAAGAAGCTGCGCCCCCGCCAGGAATGGCTTCTGGAGGAATTTCTGCCCAAAACCGCCTGGCCGGGCGTGGCTTTTGCCATGCAGCCGCGTGAGTTATGGCTGGAGGTAGGGTTTGGCGGCGGTGAGCACGCCTATGAACTGGCCACCCGCAATCCGGATGTCGGGTATATCGCGGCGGAGGTGTTTGATAACGGCATCTGCTCGCTGCTCTCGCGCATCGCGCCGGACGGCGTGGGCGAACCGGTGCCGCTGCCCAATCTGCGGCTTTACACGGACGATGCCCGGCCTTTGCTGCGCGGGTTTGCTGACGGCGCATTGTCCAAGCTATTCCTGATGTTCCCAGACCCCTGGCCAAAAGCCCGGCACGCCAAGCGCCGGTTCGTGCACCCGGAGATTCTGACTGAGGTGGCGCGTGCCCTGTGCCCAGGCGGGGAATGGCGTATCGCCTCGGATGATCCGACCTATCAAGACTGGACGGACGAGGTTTTGGCCTCGCAAAGCGTCTTCAGCGTCAGCCGGACGGACATCCACCCCGAGGGCTGGCCCCATACGCGCTATGAGGCCAAAGCCATCGCCGCCGGGCGCACGCCGTTTTATTGGTCGCTGATCCGCAAATAAAAGAACGGATTCAGGCAGCCCGGAGCGTCGCTTTCTTGTCCGGTGCAGTTCAGGCGGCGGCGGGCACGGCAACGAGGTGGCGTAAGGCGGCGGGCAATTGCCTGGCGGACTTTACGCGTGGAAAAGGCATTTCTTCAATCGGGGTTTCTGGGCAGGCGCGCTCGGCCCAGTTGGAGAAATGCATCCGGTCGATGTTGTCGACAAAGCTTTCAGAAGCCAGCCCCTCGGAAATGAGCAACTCGTGGGTTTCAAGTTCAACATGGTAGAACGAGAAATCGGCCTCAATTTGTTCGCGGATGATGGTCACGCCATTCACCAGCGCGCCAGCCTGTATGAGCACGTTGTTGATGAAAACGGCATGGGCAGAGGAGACGCGTAGATCCCGTGTGGGCAGGCCGTTGCCCAGTGCGCCAGCCGTGATTCGGATAGGCGCGGAACGCAGCGGGTTGTCCATCGTCGAATGATTTGAGACAATTGGCAGCGTGCTTTAACGGAGGTTTTGGCTCACCTATTGGGTTAAAATTTTAAGCGGCTATTTGGTTATGGCGCAAGCGTCTTTGCTGGATGGTTTGACGCTTGATTTGTTCCCG
>JAGWZS010000035.1 GCA_018971905.1 Rhodospirillales bacterium
CAGAACTTCATTAAGCTTCGAGGTAATGTCAGGCGCTGCGTCAATCAGCGTGCCATCCAGGTCGAAGATCACAGCGCGCATGAAATATTCCGTCAGATAAATTGAATCTCCTGTCCTTTGACACAGAGCAGCTGCCAGGGCTACCGCAGATGCGTGACCAGGGAGAGTAAGGCTGATGTGCGGAATCGTAGGGGTTGTGGGCCATTCTGATGCAGCGCCGCTGCTGCTGGGGGGGCTGCAGCGCCTGGAATACAGGGGCTATGATTCCGCCGGCATCGCGACGCTGATCAACGGTCATATCGGGCGCCGCCGGGCTGAGGGCAAGCTGAAAAACCTGGCCGCCGTGCTGCAGGCCGAACCCCTGGCGGGCACTACCGGCATTGGGCACACGCGTTGGGCTACCCATGGCGCACCCACGGTGGGCAACGCCCACCCGCACGCAACCCCCCGCGTGGCGGTGGTGCATAACGGCATCATTGAAAACCACCATGCGCTGCGGGCTGAGCTGGAGGCAAAAGGCCAGATTTTCTCTACCGAGACAGACACCGAGGTTGTGGCCCTGCTTGTGGATCACTTGCTGCAACAAGGGCTGGAACCGGTTGAAGCCGCCTCTCGGGCATTTGCCCGGCTTGAGGGTGCTTATGCCCTGGCGCTGGTTTTTGCCGGGCATCAGGAACTGATGATTGGCGCGCAGCGCGGCGCGCCGCTGGCCGTGGGATTCGGCGCTGAGGAGATGTATCTTGGGTCCGACGCGCTGGCCCTGGCGCCCCTGACCCGCGAGATCGCCTATCTTGAAGACGGCGACTGGGTGGTGATAACCGCCAAAGGTGCGACCTTCCACGATGGCTCAGGTGCCGTGGTGCTGCGGCAAAAGAAACTGACGGCGCTGACAGGTGCGGCCATTGGCAAGGGCAATTTCCGGCATTTCATGGAGAAGGAGCTGCACGAGCACCCGGTGGTGATCGGCGACGTGCTGCACCGGATGATGGAAAACGAGGCGCCGCGCTTGCCCACCCTGCCCTTCGACCTTACCGGCATCAAGCGCATCACCATGAGCGCCTGCGGCTCCGCCTTTTATGCCGGGCTCACCGCCAAGTTCTGGCTGGAAAACCTGGCCCGCGTGCCGGTTGAAGCCGATGTGGCAAGCGAGTTCCGCTACCGCGCCCCGCCGATGGAAGCCGGCGGGCTGGGGTTGTTGGTAAGCCAAAGCGGCGAAACGGCAGATACGCTGGCGGCTCTGCGCTATATGAAGGCGGAAGGGCAGCACATTCTTTCCGTGCTGAATGTACCTGAAAGCACCATGGCGCGGGAGAGCCACGCCATTTTGGAGACCATCGCCGGGCCAGAGATTGGCGTGGCCAGCACCAAGGCGTTTACCGCGCAGCTCACCACCCTCGCCGTGTTTACGCTGGCACTGGCGAAGGCCAAAGCCACATGCAGCCCTGCGGAGATCGCCCGGCTCGCGGCTGCGTTGCTGGAAGTGCCCGCCAAGGCGGCGGAGGTGCTGGGCAACGACGCGCCCATCCGCAAACTGGCCGAACGCATCGCCGAGGCGCGGGACGTGCTATATCTTGGGCGGGGTGGATGTTTCCCCATCGCGCTGGAAGGGGCGTTGAAACTGAAAGAAATCTCCTACATTCACGCCGAAGGCTACGCGGCCGGCGAGATGAAGCACGGGCCAATCGCGTTGATCGACAAGAGCGTGCCGGTCATCGCCATCTGCCCCTCTGGCCCGTTGTTCGAAAAAACCGCCTCCAATTTGCAGGAAGCCGCGGCACGCGGCGGGCAGATCGTGGTGATTTCAGACGACGAAGGCGCGTCCAAGCTCGCGCCGATCGCAGCGGAAACCATTCTGCTGCCACGCATCGACCCGTTTGCCGCCCCCATTCTCCATGCCATTCCGGTGCAGATGCTGGCCTATCATGTGGCGGTGATGAAGGGCACGGATGTAGACCAGCCGCGCAACCTGGCGAAGTCAGTCACTGTGGAATAAAATTTGGCAACAATGTGTTTTTCGGTTTGATAAAGGGCGATGCCTCCCGTTATTGTCCGCAGGTCCTAGGGCGGGGTGAACAATGCACCAGAGCAAAGCCTTCAATGACCAATCCAGGGTTGTTGAGCTGAAAAGCAAACTCAGAACTCACCCCGCCGAAGAGACGTTTTTTATCGAGGATGGATGGGTATTTCGTGAGCATCACGGCAAGTATGTGGAATGTATTTGCCGCAGCAACGACATTGTAACCCTGGTTGAGGAAGCCCGCCAGGCGCTCCCGCTCAGAATCCAAGCTTAAGTGGGCGCGCCTCGGGCGCGCTCACGAAATTTATTGGCCCGTAGCAGATTTGGTGGTGCCGCCCGGCCCGGCGATCGGCACTGGTGAACCGATGGTGGCGGTGGGGTGCAGGGCAATTTGCGGCAATGTGGGGTCGTTGGGCAAAGTGGGGCTGGCGCCGGGCGCTTGCTTGCTCGGTTTTGCCGCCGCTGTACCGGCTGGCGGCTTTGCAATACCAGGCTGCACAACCGAACTATTGGGATTGGCGGTGATCTGCGCCGAGCCCGCCGCCGTTTGCGCAAGCGCCGCGCTACCAAACACACAGGCCAACACTACACCCAACGGCACCCGGATCATGTTCCGCTCCTGACGATCTTATTCACCCTATATAGTCCCAAGCCCTCCGCTTTTATATCTCCCCAAGCGTTGCGGCTGCGTACCAGACCAGCGCGAATAACGTGGCTGTCTTGCACTTCGCGCCAGCCCGCCTAGTTTGCGTTCATGGACAATACCTCCTTTCCCGTGACCTTGAATTGGCCCGCCTCCCGCATGGCCGGGCAGGAACCTTTTCAGGCCAAGGGCACCGCCCTGGCCGAAGAAACCCCCATCAGTCTTAGCTACAATACGATGCAATACGCGGTGATGATGGCAACCGCGCGGGATATCGAAGATTTTTGCACCGGCTTCTCCCTCACGGAGGGAATTGTGGACCGGGTGGATGACATCAAATCCATCGAGGTGACGGCGGAGCCAGGATTCGTTGCCGCGGAAATACGCATTCCCGCCGAGCCGTTTCATCGGCTGATGCAGGCTTCGCGCCGGATGGTAGTGGGGCGCACGGGGTGCGGTGTCTGCGGTACGGAGGATGCCGGGCAGATCTTGCGCCCTCTGCCCGCGCTGCCGCCGGGCCTGCCTGTGTCCCTTGCATCCGTCCGACGCGCATTGGGTGAACTGGCTCAGCACCAGGCCCTTAACAAAGCCGTGCACATGGTGCATGGCGCCGCCTGGTGCGGCGCCGATGGCGCGATAAGGCTGATCCGTGAAGATGTTGGCCGCCACAACGCGCTGGATAAGCTGATCGGTGCGGGGCTTCGGGCCGGCGGAAATTTTTCCGAAGGCTTTTGCCTTCTCACCTCGCGCTGCTCTTACGAGATGGTGCAGAAGTCCATTATCGCGGGGTTTCGCACGGTCGTGGCAATCTCTGCTCCTACGGGGCTCGCCTTGCGCGTGGCCGAAAAAGCCGGGCTCACGGTCATCGCCATCGCCCGGTCTGATGCGCAGATTTTATTTACCGGTGAAGTATCGGAATAACTTGAAAGATGTTGGTGCGGGCGGTCGGAATCGAACCGACACTCTGTCACCAGAACCGGATTTTGAGTCCGGCGCGTCTACCAGTTCCACCACGCCCGCAGGTGCCTCCCTATAGCGAGGCCAAATTCATCTGCCAAGATGCAGCCGGTGTGAGCCGCCGCACCAAAGCCTCGAATAAGCGAAAGCTTTTAAATTAGGGCTGCGGGTCCACTTGCAAGCCCCATCTGGTTTGGTTATAGAGCCGCCCCACCGGTCCCGAATAGCTCAGCTGGTAGAGCAAGCGACTGTTAATCGCTCGGTCGTAGGTTCGAGTCCTACTTCGGGAGCCAAATTCCCAGGCATCCATCCTAACGCTTCGTGCCGCATTCACGCGGGCTGCGTGAACAGCACCGCCCTGGTGATTGCCTCCGCCAGCTCTTCCACCCCTTCCCCGTTGCGTGCATTGGTGGCGATGAGCGGTTTGCCGGCGCGGGCCTCACGCGCCTCTTGCAGCATTGGCTCCAGCTTCACGCCCACATAGGGCGCGAGATCTGTTTTGTTGATCACCAGCAGATCGCAGCGCAACACGCCTGGGCCTCGCTTGCGGGGAATATCGGCCCCGCCCGCCACGTCGATCACGAAAATCCACCAATCCACGAGGTCGAGCGAAAAGGTCGAGGCAAGATTATCCCCGCCGGATTCGTAGATGATCAGCTCCAACCCGGGTATCGCGGCCTCCATCCGGTCTCCGGCCAGCATGTTCAGGGTCGGGTCCTCGCGGATAACCGTGTGCGGGCAAGCCCCTGCCTCCACCGCCCCCACCCGCGCCGGGTCGATAAGCCCCGAGCGGCGCAGGCGCTCGGCATCCTCGGCGGTGACAAGATCATTGGTGATGACGGCAAAATTGATGCCCTTGCGCTGTAAAACCGGAATCAGCGCCTCAATCAGCGCGGTTTTTCCCGAGCCAACCGGCCCGCCGATGCCAATGCGCGCAGCACTCATCCTAATGTCTCCATTTCAAGGCACAATGCCATTGGCCATCAAAGCGTCCCGCATCGCCTCGCCGCTCAGCGCCGCACCAGCATACGCCCTGGCTCTGCCACCCATGGCCAACCGCAAGTCCGCATCATCACCCAGCCTGCGTAGCCACTCGGCCGCGTGGGCTACATCCGGCTCGGCCCAGCGCGCACCTTGCATTGGCTCATAGATGCCGCTCTCATCCTCCACATTCACCAGCCGATACCCTATGAGTGCTGCGCTGGTTTCGTCCATGAAGGACATATTTCCAGACCATCCCGTTGCCACCACGGGTTTTCCGCGCAGCATTGCTTCTGCCAGCACCAGGCCAAACCCTTCTGCCCGGTGCAGGCTCAGAATCATATCCGCCCGTGCCATCAGCGCTGCCATCCGGGCTTTTGGCCAAACACCGCCCACAACCTGAATATTGGAACCCGCGAGCGCTTCAATTTGCGCGGCTTCACGCGGATAGGCGGCCGCGCCCTGCAGCTTCACAATCAATCGCTGGTCCGCCCGGTTTGCGAATGCGCGCCTGAAGGCCTCGATACCCGCCAGCGGATTTTTCCTGGTGGCGCTGGAGCCCAGAGACAGCACCATCAGCGTAACCGTTACCTGGTCTGGCAGATCCAGTCCGTGCGCGGCATCTCCCGCCGGCAGGTCGCACAGCGCCAACGGATACGGCACCATGCGCACCCTCCCGGGCAAAATCCTCTCCAACGCCTGGGCTACAAATGGTGAGGGCGCCCACACCTCATGCACATAGCGTCCGCCCGCGGCCCAGCTTTCTGGCACCAGCGGCAGTTCCCAGGCCCAGCTGCCTATAAGGCGGCGGCGCATCAGTGCCTTTTTTGCCCTGGCCAGCATCAGCGGTAAGCTCGGCGCGTTAACCGTCAGCAGCAAGGCGGCCTCTTCGGGAATAGTCCCTAGCGGTGCGCGGCCCACTCCAAGCGTTACGGGATAGCCGCCAAACCCCAAACGCTGCGCGCCCGTGAGCAGGTGCCGCGCGGCTTCGCCAAGGCCGGTGGCAAGGTCCAGCTCACCCGCAACCGCCAGGCCATGGCTTGCGGCAGGCGCAGGCACGCCCGCGCGCGGTGCAAGCCCGCGGGCAACCATGCCCAAGGCGCAACGCCTTGCCCCTGCGGGCAACAACCGCCACGCGTTATGGCTAAAAGACAACCGTTCCGGTGTCACAAGCTCTCCCCTGAACGCACCCTGTCACGCACTGGTTGTATCCGACCGTTCAATTTGCTTTTCCTCAACTTATTGGTTTTATTCAATCCTGACTTTTATTATATTTAGCACATGCCCGAACCGCTTCTGCGGCCGTTTCCCCAGGCTGCCTCAACAGCTCCGCCGGTATCGGACCGTTCCATTCACGCCATTCATGGCAGCCTGCTTTGCGCCATGCGCTATGGTGCGCTGGGCGCATCCTCCCGCCTGCGGCTGGCGCAATATGCCCCCTATCTACGCCAGGCGGGGCTCCACGTCACACTGCGGCCTTTTCTGGACGACGACTACCTGGCAGCACTTTATGCCGGCCGCCAGCGCGCAGGCGCGGCGCTCGCGGCATACCGGCGCGCCGTAACGTTACGAAGTCAAATTAAAAGCCACAGCCTGCTCTGGATTGAAAAAGAGCTGCTGCCCTGGCTGCCCTTCTGGCTGGAACGCGGCATGTTGCGCAATGTGCCCTATATGCTTGATTTCGACGATGCCTGGGCACTGCGCTATGCTGAGTCAAACTCGCCTCTTGTGAGACTGCTGCTGCGCAATAAATTCGGCAAATTGTTGCGCGGGGCTGAATTGACGATCGTCGCCAACGACACGCTTTATCAGTGGGCCTCATCAGAAGGGGCAAAAAACATTCTGCTGTTGCCAACGGTGATAGACCTTGCGCGCTACGCGCCGGTGCCGCCACCGATGGGCCCGTTTACAGTTGGCTGGATCGGCACCCCCCTCACCGCCACCTATCTGACTGCCATCGCCGAGCCGCTGCGTGCGTTAAGTCAGGAGCAACCGTTTAAATTACTGGTCATCGGTGCGCCCGGCTTTACCTTGCCGGGCGTTGATGTGGAAAGCATGGCCTGGACCGAAAACACCGAAGCCGCCTTCATCGGGCGTTGCCATGCTGGCATCATGCCGCTGCCAGATACGGAATGGGCCAATGGCAAATCCGGTTACAAGTTGATTCAATATATGGCCATGGCCCGCCCCGCCATTGCAAGCCCCATCGGGGCCAACAGCCGCATCGTTCTCCACGGTGAAACCGGCTTTCTTGCCCACACGGCGCAAGACTGGGTAACGCATCTGCACACGCTATGCGCCAACCCAACCCTCACCGCTGAGATGGGACAAGCCGCCCGCCGCCGTGTTGAGCAGCACTACAGCCTGGGCGTTACCGCGCCCATTCTTCTGGACGCGATTACTGAGCTGCTTGGCAATATTGTAGCACGTAAGGCCGGAATGCATTCTGCAGGGCCGGCCCGCTGAGCTTGAAAGCCTCCAGTCTATACGGCGCGTGCCGCCCATAGCCACCGCGCGGCTTCGCCTGAATCACCCGCTCCATGGCCTGAGATGCAGCCAGCGTCAGCTCTTCACCAAAATGCGCATAAATGCGCTCCATCGCCGCCAGGGGTGCAGCGGTAAACTCCTCATACTGCATATGCAGCTTGCGGGCGGCGGGCACATCCGCCCGCTGGTCGAACTCCAGCAGCAGATTGGCGCCTTGTGTCCAGCGCGCGGCAACCTGCGCGCCGATCTCTCCTGCATCTATCCCACGTAGAAACGGCCGGCGAAGCACCTGCGTGAGGTGCGCAACCGACCCCAGCACCGCCAACGGATCACGATGGAGAATCACGAAGCGCGCATCAGGATAAACCCGCAGGATCGCATCCAGCGTGAAGGTATGGTCAGGGCATTTCAGTACCCAGCGCGCCGGGCTGCCATCTTGCAAAAATTGCAAGAATTTCTTGTGGAAAACAAAAGCATCGTCATGTCCGCGCTGCTCAAGCCAATCGAAATAAGCAGGCACGCGGTGGGTGGAATCAAACCGCAGACTCTGGAACACATGCGAGGTGATCTCGCTGCATTCCTGCGGACTGTCGGCATAAATCGGGTGCAGATCACGAAACCCCGGCGCCAGTCCGTTGAATAAATCGAGCTGTTTGTCCACGCTGATCACGCGCTTGTCGCCCTTGGGGTTGAAACCTGCAGGGCGCGGGGCAGGATAGATCATCTGCCAGTTACGCGGCACCTGGTTATCCGGGTCCTCCGCCATCAGATTGTGCAGAAAGCTCGTTCCCGAACGCGGCAGGCCCAGAATAATCAGCGGCGCCTTGATGGGGGCTGCCCCCAGCGCCGGATTGGCCGCGTGCGCATCTTCAACCAGCTGCGCATTGCGCAACAGCCGGATAAAATCCCATTTCAGAGAGACACGCCCGAACAAACTCAGCTCCGATTCCGCGCGGATGGAGGCGAGCAGTTGTTTCAACCCCTCCACGGCATCCGGCGTGGGCGATACCTTCGCGGCGCGGATCAAGGCCTCGGCATCATCAACCGCAAACGCGGCATCAGGCAAAACCCTGTCGGCCAGGGTAAAGCTTCGGCTAAGGAAAGATGCCAGCGTCGCCATTTCAGCGCGGTTTCCGTTCAATCAACTCGATCTTGTAGCCATCCGGGTCATCGATGAAGGCAATCACTGTGGTGCCGAACTTCACCGGGCCCGGCTCGCGGGAAATTTTTACGCCCGCCTCGCGCAAACGCTCACAAGTGGCGTAAATATCTGGCACGCCCAAGGCAAGATGGCCAAACGCCGAACCCAGCTCGTATTTATCAACACCCCAGTTATAGGTAAGCTCCAGCACTGTGTGGTCGGCCTCGCCGCCATACCCCACAAACACCAGCGTGTATTTGCCTTCGGGAACCTCAGTACGGCGCAGCTCCTTCATCCCCAGCAGGCCGGTATAAAACGCCACGCTCCGGTCCAGGTCGCCAACCCGCAGCATTGTATGAAGGTAAGAGAATTCGCTCAACTTTAGCCTCTCCCGCTGGTTCCATTCATTTAGGCACGAATGCCGATTAAAAAAACACCTGCTTTATCGGCAATTTCAATTGAATGCTGTCTTTCCGCCAAAATAGTGCCGCCAGCTTCGAATGCCACACCTCTTAGCCCTGCGTCCAGCGCATGACGCATCGTGTCCGGCCCAATCGTTGGCAAATCCGCCCGCCGGTCTTGTTGCGGCTTGGCGATTTTAACAAGCACGCCCGCCGGGCCTGGGCGTGCAACCGCCTGCACGCGCGAAAGCATGGCATCGGTGCCTTCCACGGTTTCAACCGCCAGCACCAATCCCTGCTGTACAACGCAGGCCTGGCCTATATCAGCGGCGCCCATCACCTTGAGAACCTCAATGCCGCGCTGAATGTCCGCCAGGGCCTGCGCGTCGGGCGCGGCTGCCGTCAGCAGCCCTTCCGGAGCCAGCGCGTCGGTCATGATCTCATGCGCCCCCACTATATGAAACCCTTCCTCGGAGAGCACCCGTACAATCGCTGCCAGCAGCCCATCATCTCCCCGGAACGCCGCCTTGCCAACGCGCGCCAGCAACCGCGCACCTTGCGCATCCGGGCGCAACGAAAGAAAAGACGGGCGTTTAACCGGACCGATCATCACAAGGTCCACGCAGCCACGCTCCCGAAAGGCGTGTACCATCGCGCCAATGGCCCCCAACCGGTAAAACCGGTGCGGGTAGGCGGCAAGCACCGGCGGTTCGGCATAGCCCTCCAGCCCTGCAATGAACACGCCCCGCCCGGCCGCCTGGGCCGCGGCTGCCACCTGGCCGGGCAGCGGCCCACCGCCAGCAATAATACCAAGCGGGCGCGTCATGCGGCTGACCTCATTGGAGCACTCTGAATTTGGCTGCACGAGCCATCGAATATTGCCCGGCCTTCGTCAACCAGGCGGCTTTACGCTTCGCCGCCTGCCACGTTGGTCAAAATTCCGTGTTTTGAAGGGGTTGCGATAAAGGCCAGAATTTCATCCACCAGGGCGTTGCCTTTATATAGCTCCGCGACCTGCACCACACGTTCAGCGAACACACCAGGGCCGGTAAAGAGAAATTTATAGGCAGCGTTCACCTCCGCCAGCCCGGTCTTGTCCACCCCCCGGCGTTTCAGCCCGATAAGGTTGAGGCCGAGCAATTCGGCTCTGGTGCCAAACACGCGGGCGTACGGGATCACATCGCGCGTCACCCCGGTCAGCCCGCCCACCATGGCGCCCGCGCCAACACGGGTGAATTGCAACAGGGCTGCATTACCGCCAATCACCGCGCGGTCTCCGACCTCCACATGCCCGCCCAGGGCAACATTATTGGAGATGATGACGCCATCGCCCAGCACGCAGTCATGCGCCACATGCACGGTGGCCATCAGCAGGCAATCCGCGCCGATCCGGGTAACGCCGCTGCCGGTAATTGTGCCGCGATGGATGGAGGCATGTTCGCGGATCTGCGTGCGCGGGCCGATGATGGTCTCGGTCTCCTCACCCTTATATTTTAAATCCTGCGGCTCCAGCCCCACCGTACAGAAGGGAAACAGCTTCACCCCTTCCTCCAGCCGCGTGCGCCCGGCGACGGTGACGTGAGAAACAAGCTCCACGCCCTCCGCCAGCACAACATCCTTGCCCACCGTGCAGAATGGGCCAATCTTCACGCCAGGGGCAATCGTCGCGCCATCCTCGATGATGGAGGTGGGGTGAATCATGCTCTTTACTGAGTCCAGCATTTCGTATCCGCTTCAAACCTACCCCTGCGCTGTACGCAAGCCAGCGGGCCGGAGCCAATCACATTCGGTTACCGCATATGTCGCGGCAGGGTGTTGGCCAATCGGTTAAACCGGCTTGACCTCGTCCATGATCATCGCGGTGATCGTCGCTTCCGCCACCACAACGCCATCCACCCTGGCTGTGCAAACAAAGCGCCAAATCTGCCCCCGCCGCTTTTCCTTGGTCACGGTAATGCGCAGCTGGTCGCCCGGCGTCACCGGCTTGCGGAACTTCGCACCGTCGATAGACATGAAATACACGATGGGAATGCCCGCCTCCGGCCCCAGCGTGGCAATCACCAGCCCCGCTGCCGTCTGCGCCATGCTCTCCACAATCAGCACCCCCGGCATCACCGGATGGCCAGGGAAATGCCCCTGAAAGAACGGCTCATTCACCGACACGTTCTTGATGCCCACAGCCGAATGGTCCTTGCGGACATCCACCAGCCGATCGACTAGAAGAAACGGGTAGCGATGCGGGATCATCGACAAAATCTGCTTGATGTCGATCATCGCCACATCCACGGGCGGGAGGGTTTGAGCCGTCTCGTCAGTCATTCTTTTTCTGGTCCCTGGTTCGGTTTTTTGCGCCCAGGCTGGGCGAGTTTGCGCAAGGTAATCACCTCGCGGAAAAAACTCTTGGCGTTCTGCGCCGGCGCGCCCAGCACTTCCTCGCCCGCTGGCACATCCTGCATCACGCCGGACTGCGCGCCGATCCGCGCCCGGTCGCCAATTTTCAAATGTCCTGTCAGCCCCGCCTGCGCGGCGATCATCACACCCTGGCCGAGCTGCGTTGAACCGGAAATGCCCGCCTGCGCCACCACCACGGAATATGCGCCGATATTCACGTTATGGCCGATCTGCACTAGGTTATCGATGTGCACGCCGGGGCCGATCACCGTATCCTGGGCGGAGCCACGGTCGATGGTGGTGTTGGCGCCAATTTCCGCCCCATCGCCGATCAGCACGCGGCCGAGCTGCGGCACAGGCGTAAAGCCGGCCTTGGAAATGGCAAAACCGAACCCATCCTGG
>JAGWZS010000285.1 GCA_018971905.1 Rhodospirillales bacterium
TCAGGCCGCCTCGGCGGCTTCCTCGGCCGGCTGGTCCTGCCCGAACAGGAAGTCGATATCGTCCGCGTTGAACGCCATGCCGCCCGCCTCCTGGAAGGCGATGCTGGCCAGCTCCGCCTTGCGCTGCTGCAATTCCAGAATCCGCTCCTCTACCGTTTCGGTGGCGATGAGCTTATAGACGAACACCGATTTGGTTTGGCCGATACGATGCGCGCGGTCAGATGCCTGGGCCTCCACTGCCGGGTTCCACCACGGGTCGTAATGGATCACCGTATCCGCCGAGGTCAGGTTCAAGCCACGCCCGCCGGCCTTCAGGGAGATGAGGAACAGCGGCACCTCGCCAGCCTCGAAGCGTTGCACCGGGGTGGCGCGGTCGCGCGTGTCGCCACGCAGTTCCACGAAGGGAATCCCTGCCTCGTCCAGCCGGGGTTTGATCAGGTCCAGCATGGAGGTGAATTGCGAGAATACCAGGATGCGCCGCCCTTCGGGGATCAGCTCCTGCACCATCTCCATCAAATCATCCAGCTTGGCGGAGCTTTCCGTGCCGCGTGCATTGCCGAGCTTCACCAGCCGCGGGTCGCAGCAGGCCTGGCGCAGTTTCAGCAGCGCGTCCAGCACAATCACCCGGCTCTGCGCCAAGGTGCGCTCGGCCATCTGCTCCTTCACGGTTTCGTACAAGGTGCCGCGAATGGTCTCGTATAGCTCACGCTGGTCTGGCGCCAGGGTAATGCGCCGCAGAATGGTGTGCTTGGGCGGCAGTTCGGTTGCCACCTCCTGCTTGGTGCGGCGCAGAATAAACGGCTGGATCCGGCTGATCAGCTGGCCGCGCACCACCGGGTCCGCGTTTTTCTCGATCGGCGTGCGGAAACGCTTGGTGAAACCACGCCGGTCGCCCAGCAGGCCGGGCATGAGAAAGGCGAATTGGGACCACAGCTCGTCCAGATTATTCTCGATCGGCGTGCCGGAGAGGCAGATTTTATTGTCGGCCTTGAGCTGGCACACCGCGCGCGTGGCCCGCGCCTCGGGGGATTTGATGGCCTGCGCCTCGTCCAGCACCGCCAGATGCCAGGGCAGGGCGCGCATGAACTCGATATCGCGCGTGAGCACGGTGTAGGTGGTGATCACCACGTTCACCTCTTCCAGATTGTCGCGCTTTTCGTGGCGTTCCATGCCGTGCAGCACCACGGTTTTCAGGTGCGGGGCGAATTTACGCAGCTCGGCGGTCCAGTTTGCCACCAGTGAGGTTGGCACCACAATCAGTGCCGGGGCGGTGAGGCGGCCTTCGGCGTGTTCCACGCAGATATGGGCGATGGTCTGCGCGGTTTTGCCCAGGCCCATGTCGTCAGCCAGAAACGCGCCCAGCCCGTGGCTGGCCAGATGCTGCAGCCAGTCCACGCCTTCCCGCTGGTAGGGGCGCAGCGCGCCTTTGAAACTATCCGGCACCTCCACCGGGATAATCTCTGGCTCGCCCCGGAATCGCTCCACATAGGCTTCAATATCCGCCGCGTTCTGCCAGGAGGTGGTGAGAACATCCTCCAGGTCCAGCACCGTGGCGGCGGCGCCCACCGGCAGCACCAGGTTTTTCTCGGCCGAGCGCCCGGCCGCCTCGATCAGGTCGCCCATGACCGCCAGCAGGCGCTTGATGCGCTCCGCCGGCAGCTTGATCACGCGGCCATCCTCCAGCGCGGTGATGATCTCGCCCTCTACGATCTGTGCTGCCTCGATACCGCCGCGCGCCAGCAGATGCTCCAGAATGGGCAGCAGCGGGTGACGCTCGCCGTCGATCTCGATGCCGAATTCCAGGCTGAAACTGCCCTTCTCGCCATCTTGCACCACCATGTCCAGCTGGCCGACATTATCGGCAAGCTGCGGGCCGAAATTGGCGTCGATCTGCGCCTGCCAGCCAAGGGCGGTGAGCTCCGGCACCCGCACCGCGACGAAATGGTGCCATTTGGCCGCGGCTTCCTCGCCACGGAACACCAGCACGCGCTGCCCGCGGGCGGCTTTGCCGTCTGCCACGCGCATCTGCACGAAGCCATCCGGGCGCAGCGCGTCCAGCGCCTGGGCCTCGGCGGCGGGGTCGCGGCGGATGAACGCCATCTGCCCGCCGGTGCGCACGCGCACGAACGGGTTTTCATCCGAGCCATCCACCCGCACGCC
>JAGWZS010000286.1 GCA_018971905.1 Rhodospirillales bacterium
GGCTTGCGCAGAATCTTGTCGATTGAAAATTCGGATGGCACGCCGGTGAAGCCGAACACGTCTTTAATGTGCACCATGCCGGCCACATCATCCAGATGCTCGCGGTAAACCGGCATCCGGGAATGGCCCTCCGTGCGGATCAACGCCAGCGCTTCTTCCAGCGTCACGTCCGCCTTCATCGCCACGATATCCGGGCGTGGCACCATCACGTCATCGGCGGTGATGTCGCGCAGCCGCAGCACATTGCCGATGAGCGCGCGCTCTTGGGCGTTGAGGTCGAGCGACTCACCTTCCGTCTCATCCGTTTCCGCGCCGTTTTCCTGCTTCTGCACCAGCTCCGCGATGGAGGCCCGGGCGGATTGTTCCTGGGCGCGCAGTTTGCCCAAAAGGCGGGAGAGCGCGCCGCTCATCGGTTTTTCCAGGGGTTTGGTATGTTTAGCCGGGCCAGGATGCGGGTTTCCTCCGCCTCCATCTCTGCCGCCTCACCAGGATGGTGATGGTCATACCCTTGCAAATGCAGCGCCCCATGCACGATAAGGTGCGAAAGATGCGCGCCGATGCTCTTGCGCTCGCGCTTCGCTTCCTTGGCCACCACGCCAAAGGCCAGCAAAATCTCCGGCGGCTGTTCGTAGGTGAGCACATTGGTGGGTTTGTTTTTCCCACGGTCGCGGTGGTTCAGCTTTTTCACGGTTCTGTCATCGGTCAGCGCCACGCTGGCGGTACAGCCCGTGGCTGCCAGGGCACGGGCCACACGGCGGATGGCATCAGGCACCTGGGCGCGCCAGCGCCGGTCAGTGATGACGATTTCAAACCCCCCGAGGGGGCTGGTACTTCCAGGGTCGTCCATTGTGCTTTGGTCTGTTGCAAACCCGTGGGGGGTGAGTCAACCGCGGAGCGATTAACCTTGCCGTTCGCGCGAGTATTCCTTCACGGCTTTGTAACGCTGGTCGTAGGCTTCCACGATTCGCGCCACCAGCGGATGGCGCACCACGTCGGCATTGGTAAAGCGGGTCACGCCGATGCCCTGCACGCCTTCCAGCGTATCCAGCGCGTCAGCCAGGCCGGAACGTGTGTTGGGTGGCAGGTCAATCTGCGAGAGGTCCCCAGTGATAACCATGCGCGTGCCCTCGCCCATGCGGGTGAGGAACATTTTCATCTGCACGGCGGTGGTGTTCTGCGCCTCATCCAGAATTACGAAGGCATGGGCCAGGGTGCGCCCGCGCATAAAGGCCAGCGGGGCGATCTCGATCTCGCCGGTGGCCATGCGCTTGGTCAGCTGGTCGCCGGGCAGCAGATCGTTCAGCGCGTCGTAAAGCGGGCGCAGATAAGGGTCCACCTTCTCTTTCATGTCCCCGGGCAGAAAGCCCAGGCGCTCGCCAGCCTCTACGGCGGGGCGGGAGAGCACGATCCGGTCTACCCGGCCGGAGGTGAGCATGGCCACGGCCTGGGCCACGGCAAGGTAGGTTTTGCCGGTGCCGGCGGGGCCAAGGCCAAACACCATTTCATGCCGGGCCAGCGTGTCGATATAAGCCGCCTGGCCCTGGCTGCGCGGCCCAATGGCCCCTTTGCGGGTACGGATGGCCGGAAGGTCAGACAGCGGCAGGCGCGGCTCATTCGCCGGGTCTGTCAGGCGCAGGGCGGCGTCCACTTTCGGGCCATCTATCGTCTCGCCACGCTCCAACTGCCCATAAAGCGCCGCCAGTGCTGCTTCTGCCGCCACCACCTGCTCGGCTGTGCCGGAAATCGCAATTCTATTGCCCCGGCAGGCCAGGCGCACGCCCAGTTTCTGCTCTATCCGGGCCAAATGCCGGTCATGATCTCCTAGCAACATCGACAAAAGCGTGTTGTCAGCAAAGGTCATGGTGAGGGAGCGCGCAAGCGCGGGGGTAGGGCGGGGCGGGGTGGCGATGATCTGGCTCAAGCGGCGATTAACTCCTTATCCAAAAGAGTGCCTAACAAAGAATTGGGGTTGGCATGGTCGATTTTCACCATGCGAATCTGCCCGGTGAGGTCTGAATCATGTTGAACCACCACCGGTTGCAGCCAGAGGGAGCGCCCGGCGATCTGCCCTGGGTAGCGCCCGGAACCTGTGAACAGCACAGGGGTTTCCAGCCCCACGGTGCTGGCATTGAAATCATCCTGCTGCACGCGCAGCAGG
>JAGWZS010000036.1 GCA_018971905.1 Rhodospirillales bacterium
TTGCTGAACCGTACCGGCACGCTGGGCCCGGCAACCGGCAAAGCAAGCCGTGGTAATTTACCACTCCTGGCACTTGCCCATAAAACCGCCGCTGAGGCCGCCGCAGCCATTAGCACGCTGAACGCCTCGCATTACCGAAGCTTTAATCTGGTGATTGCCGATTCATCAGGCGCATTTTTGCTGCGCGGTCTAGAGCATGGAACCCCTGATAGTCGCGCTCTTTCTCAAGGTGTAACCATGATCACCTCTGGTGAAGCAAACGACAAATCCTTTCCGCGAATTGCCCGGCATTTGCCACGCTTCATTGCCACAAGCCCAGCAAACTGGGCGCCTTTGCTGGCAGACAGCAGTGGCGACCGGGAAGAACAATTGAACATTACCCCGCCCTCCGCCGGGTTCGGCACTGTCTGCTCCAGTTTCGTTCATCTGCCACGCTATGGAACCGCATCGCATATCTTTGCGGCTGGCCCACCAGGCCGCACAGCTTTTCTGCCCGCGGCTTTACCATAATCCCGGTGGACCGTTTTGTTATTCAGTTATGAGACATGCTTCATGATCAGAATTTTGCTCCTGGCCATCTTCATAATGTCGCTCTGGGTGCCGGTTTTTAACCGGATACATCCAACCTTGTTTGGTTTTCCGTTCTTTTACTGGTATCAGATGCTGCTTGTACCAATCTCTTCAGTATTCATATGGATCGTATATAAGGCAGAAGATAAAGAGGAGGCTCAAGAGTGAGCTACCCTCTGGCAACAATCATCTTTTTGCTTCTCGTTCTTTTCGTCATCATTCTTGGCTTTTTTGCCGGACGCTGGCAATCAGGCAATCTCGCTCACATTGAGGAATGGGGGCTTGGCGGGCGGCGGTTTGGGGCCTGGATCTCGTGGTTTCTTATCGGCGGCGACGTTTATACAGCCTACAGTTTTATTGCGATTCCAGCACTAATATACGGTGTAGGCGCGGTAGGTTTTTTTGCCGTGCCTTACACGATTGTATGTTACCCCATTCTTTATCTGGTGTTCCCAAAGCTCTGGAGCGTGGCTCAAAAACACGGCTATATTACCGGCCCTGAATTCGTGCGCGGCCGTTACGGCAACCGTTGGCTGGCATTGGCGATTGGAATTACCGGCATTGCCGCCACCATGCCTTATATTGCCCTGCAACTCATCGGTATGCAGGTGGTTATTGGCGCGCTTGGTATTCCTGGGCATATTCCCTTAATCGTGGCCTTTGCCGTGCTGGCGGCTTTTACCTGGACTTCTGGTCTGCGCGCCCCCGCGATAATTTCCATCGCGAAAGATCTGTTGATATATATAACCGTTATAGCAATGATCATCGCCATTCCGATAAAAATGGGTGGGTTTGGCAACATCTTTTCGTATATTCCGCCGGCTAAACTGATTTTACAAACACCACCCAAAGGCAGCATGGGGGCTTACTCAGGCTATGCCTCCCTGGCTCTTGGATCGGCAATGGCGCTTTTTTTATATCCACACACCACCACTGGCATTCTATCCTCTGCGGGACCACGTGTTATACGGCGTAACGCGGCCCTGTTGCCTGCTTATACGGTCATGCTTGGTCTATTGGCGCTTCTGGGCTTTGCAGCACTTGCCTCCGGCGTAGATAAATTACCCCAATATGCTGCAGGCTTTGCCAAATACAAAGCAAGCTATGCTGTACCTGCGCTCATCTTGAACGATTTTCCAGGATGGTTCGCTGGCATGGCATTCGCGGCCATAGCCATTGGCGCACTCGTGCCAGCCGCCATCATGGCCATTGCTTCGGCCAATATTTTTACGCGGGATTTGTATCAGCCATTTGTTCGTCACAAGAATAACGGCGCTCAACTATTGGTCGCGAAGCTATTCGCAATGCTCATGATCATAGGCGCGGTTGTGTTTATAATCTTGGTTCCCGTAAAATTCGCGGTGCAGCTTCAACTTCTTGGCGGCATGTGGATTATTCAAACTTTTCCCGCCATTGCCCTCTCGCTATTTACCCGCTTTTTAAATGGGTGGGCTCTGTTGGCAGGCTGGCTCACCGGCATTTTGTCCGCCACCTGGCTGGTTTCTCAAAATGCTTTTAATTCAATATGGGTATTTCATATTTTTGGTTATGTCCTTCCAAGCTATATCGCTCTGGCAACCGTGACTTTGAACATCCTGGTTGCATCTGCACTTAGTATTCCGCTCAACTCTATAATGAACGACCAGCATAAGGACGAAACCAAGACGGCAGATTACGCATAAGCTGAATAATGCGCCGTGACAAACGCTTGCAAATTCGGTCATACTATCCTTGCGGCCATATAACAGGTGACTCTGATGGATTTGAAATTCAAGGCTCTGATATATGGATTGGTCTTTATTACAGGCGTTTTCTTCCTCAAGGCCGCATCCGCTCAAACCCCCTCTCCACTGGAAGAATGGCAATATTCATCCGGCATTCAGCTCCAGCGGCTGTTTGAGCCAGCCGTTCCAAAATGGCAGGTAGAGCTGGGTTTAGGCTCCCAATTCGCCCCCGCAGCAGACGGTCTGAGAAGATATCGTGTGCAGGGCGGACCGGCCATTGATATCCGCTACAAAAACATCGCCTTCCTTTCAACCGGCGAAGGGTTTGGGGCAAATCTTTTCAGCTTTCGCCACATCAGTGTCGGCGGGGCAATCACCTACGACATGGGGCGTTCACCGCATGTGGATGGGCGGGATCTGAATGGTCTGGGAACCATCCACCCTGCCCCGGAGTTAAAGTTCTTTGCCACGACGGTTCTTTCCAAAAGCTTCCCCTTAACCCTGCGCGTGGACGTCCGAAAGCAATTTGGAGCATCATTTGGGTATATCGGCGATGCCGGTGCCTACATGCCCATGCCCGGCAGTTCAAAGCGGTTTGCTTGGTTTCTTGGCCCCAGCGTAACATTTGCTGACGCGCGTTATATGAACACCTATTTCGGGATCAGCCACACCCAAGCGGCGGACACGCGCTATGCCTTTTACAAAGCGCGGGGCGGCTTTAAATCTGCGGGGCTTGGCATTTCCGCAAACTATTTCGTAACCCCGCATTTAATCCTCAATCTCGACGCTGCTTACGATCGCCTGCTAGGCAGCGCCGCCGACAGCCCAATCACCCAAACGAGAAATGAAGAAGCCGTCTCATTGAGCGCGATTTATAAATTTTGAGGAAGCAGGCAATCTTTTAAAAAATTTTATTGATGATGTCTTCACCAATCCCAAACCCCGCTCCCATTTCCAGGGCCCGGCCAAAACCTGAGTTCAAAAATCCTCCCAGAATACCAGATGGCTGCTGAGGATACCCCATCGGCGCACCGGCTTGCGGAGGATATGGTGCATTTGCCCAGGGAGATTGCGCGGCTTGCTGAGCCTGGCCGGCAACATAGCCGTGCAGGGCTTGCAGCAGATTTGAGACTTGGTTTTGCTCCGCCCGAATGGCCAAGGCGATGCTCTTTAAATCCAAATACCATTCCCTGGCATTTTGATCCCCCGCCTGCGCTGCGGTTTGAAGTTTTTGAGCTAAACTCTGCAACTCCGCCACTGTCTGCTGGGCTTGCATTTGCAGCTGGTTATATTGCTGGTCAATTGTCTGAATATCCACGCGCTTCCTCCTGGCAAAAACGTCCAATCAAACCTGCAAAACAGCCGCGGCCGGCCAGCACGTGCCTTTTAACGCCCGCAACCGGCCTTGCCCCTGGCAGCGTACTCCGCGCAGGCTTTTCCAAAAGCTTCGAATAAACGCAACCTGTCCGGGAAGTGCGTCACCTCCCATTCAGGGTGCCACTGTACCGCCATTGCAAAGTTTTTCGCGGCTTCAACACGCACGGCTTCAATTGTTCCATCCGGCGCAACGGCCTCAACCACCAAACCCGACGCCAGTTGGTCGATGGCCTGCCCGTGCAGAGAATTGACCCGGATTGTTTCTGATCCAGAAATTTTTGCCAGATCTCCATGCAATTCAACATCATGCTGCAACCGGAAGCGGAATTCATTATTCCCATCGCCCCCACGGTGATCCATCCGGCCAGGCAGCTTGTGAACTTCCTGGGTCAACGTGCCCCCAAGTGCCACGTTCAATTCCTGTAATCCCCGGCAGATGCATAAAATGGGCACCCCTTTTTCGAGCGCCGCCCGGATCAGAGGCAGCGTCGTGGCATCACGCTCAACGTCGTGCGCATCGGGCGTCGCATCATAGTCAACGCCATACAAGGTCGGCATCACATTGGAAGGCGAGCCATTAAACAGAATACCGTCCACACGCTCAAGCAGCGGCAGCATCTCCGTGCCTTCAGGGGGAATGAGCACAGGCAGCGCATTGGAACCCTGCATCAGGGCTGCTCCATAACGGGCAGGCGTTGCATGTTGAATATAGCCTGAGATCAATTTCGTGCAGGCTGGGATACCAACCAAAGTGGGATTATGCATTCACGAACTACTCCATCAGCTCGAATGTTAATCGGGGTCGGCAAGTTGCCGCAAGTGCAGCTATTGCAGCGCTGCCAAACATCATCATCGCCATTGGCCTGGCGGTGCCATCTGCCAGAACACCAACTCCCAGCCCCGCGACCGCACCGCCGGCATATTGCATTGTTCCCAGTAAGGCCGCGGCGGCACCGGCGTGGGCTTGATGCCTGGATAATGCGCCAACCATGCAGCACGGCAATAAAAGCCCGAACGCCGCCTCGCAAAGCAGCAGCCCCCCGGCCAGAGCCAACCCGCCTGACGGGTGAATGGACAGGCCCACCAGCAAAAGCGTGCATAGTAACTGCCAGACAGTAAAGGCAGAAATAACTGGGGCTACACCAAAGCGATTAACCAAAATCGGGTTAAGCTGGCTGTAGCCAATATAGGCACAGGAATTCACGCCAAACAGCACCGCATATGCCGTGCTCGACCAGTGAAAAATGCCTTCGAATATCTGTGGTGTACCACTCAAATACGCGAACAGGCACGCAGCCACACAGGCATTGATGATGGCGTGCGACAGAAAAGCCCGCTCACGAAAAATTTCAGCATATCGAACGAATGCCGAAATTGCCCCGGCTCTCACGCGCCGCTCATAAGGCAAGGTATCTGGTAGATAAATATGGGCCAAAATAAGCGCCACAATCCCATATATTGTACATACCACAAATATAAACCGCCACCCGACCGTTGCCGCGCACACCGCCCCCAGCAGGGGTGCGCAAATCGGCGCCAAACCCATTGCCAGCATCAGTTTGGACATAAGCCGCGCCGCGGCCGGGCCGTCAGCCAGATCTCGCACAACCGCGCGCGGAATAACGATGGCAGCGGACGCACCCAGCGCCGTGAAAAAACGGAAAACAACAAATGAAACAGTATTCCAGCTTGCAGCCGCTCCCAGCGAGGCCAGAATATATAAACCCAAGCCGCATAATAAGGGTCCCCGCCTGCCAACACGGTCTGAAAGCGGCCCACTGACCATCTGCCCGATCGCCAGACCCAAGAAATATGAGGCAAGGGAATATTGCGGCGCGGCCTGATTGTGCAACGCCAGGGCAAGAGCGGGAAAGGCCGGCAGATACATATCTGTCGAAACCGGGCCAACCGCGATCAACAATCCTAACAAAATGGGCAGGCGCGGCGTGGCTAAGCGGGGCATGGCGTTTTGTACGAGACCGCACGGCCCGCGAAAAGGAATATGACAGCATTGCTGTAATGCCACATCAAGCGGCCCCGCAAATACTGCTTTTGCCGGGCGGCAGGGTGGTGTAGGGCAAAATCATGGAACGCATCTCATCACGCAGCCGCAAAACCAGCGAGACCGACATACACATATCGATCAACCTGGACGGAACCGGGGTAACGGATATTGATACGGGCATCGGGTTCTTCAACCATATGTTGGAGGCATTTGGCCGGCACGGATTGTTTGATCTGAAGATCCTGTCCAAAGGTGATGTGCATATCGACGCGCACCATACGGTCGAAGATGTCGGGATTGTGCTGGGTCAGGCAGTAGCTGAAGCTCTCGGTCAAAAGCGTGGCATCCAACGCTTCGGCCACGCGGCCGTTCCAATGGACGAGGCGCTGGTGGAAGCGGCAATCGACCTGTCAGGCAGGGCATTCCTGGCCTGGGGCGTAAATTTCGAGCGCCCCATGCTCGGCCAGATGGATACCCAGCTTGTGGAGGAGTTTTTCCGGGCTTTCACCGGGAATGCTCACCTTAACCTCCATGTCAGGCAGCTTGCCGGGCATAACGCCCACCATGTTGCTGAAGCTGCCTTTAAATCTGTCGCTCGCGCGTTGCGCGCGGCTGTGACCGTGGAGCCGCGCATAGCTGGCGAGGTGCCGTCCACAAAGGGCACATTATGAGCCTGCGGGTTGCGGTCATCGACTATCAAGGCGGCAACCTTGCGTCCGCGGCCCGCGGGCTGGAACTGGCGGCGGTGCATCGACAAATTCCCGTGGACGTACAGATTACATCCTGCCCAGACGATGTGCGGCGGGCTGATAAAATCGTCCTCCCGGGCCAAGGCGCGTTTGCCGATTGCGCCGCCGGGCTTGCCAACGTGGACGGGCTAAAAGCCTCTCTGCTGGAGCAAGTGGCGGCAGGCACCCCCTTTCTGGGCATCTGCGTTGGAATGCAGCTCATGGCCGAACGAGGCTTGGAGCATGGCATAACGCCCGGCTTCGGCTGGGTGCACGGCGACATCGCCAAAATGGACGTCGGCTCCGCCAAGCTGCCCCACATGGGCTGGAATGAGCTTCGCTTTGAACCCGGCTCCCACCAGTTGCTGGAGGGCCTGAAGCCGGATGACCATGCTTATTTTGTGCACTCCTACGCACTTACAAACGGCCTGCCGGACGAGACCATCGCCACGACCGATTATACAAAAGACATCGTCGCCATGGTCGCCAAAAACAATATGGCTGGCACCCAGTTCCACGTGGAGAAAAGCCAGGCGGTGGGCCTTCAGATTCTGGGCAATTTCCTTTCGTGGTCGCCATAGCCAAGCCCCTCTTGATCCGCGGCGCCTTCCGAGCGAAGAGGCAGGCGTGAAACATACCCTCCCCTCGCCCAGCAGCATCACAGCCGAGGTCATCGAAGCCTTTTCCGATGAGAGCGACATTCACGCGCTCGCCGAAGCCGCCACCGCCGCCGTGCTGGACGGCGGGGGCTTTGGCTGGATTAAGCCGCCAACAGCCGCCGCGGTTGAGCAATATTACCGGGGCGTGCCGCTCGTACCAGAACGGGAGCTGATTGTTGGCCGGATGGACAACATCATCTACGGCGCCGCCCAATTGCAAAAGCCATCGCGCAATAATCAAGCCCAGGCGTTTGCCGTACAGCTCATGCATCATTTTGTGGCGCCATACGCCCGGGGGCATGGGCTTGCCCGCCTTATTCTGCAAAAGGCGGAGGAACGGGCCAGAGCCTTGGGTTTTCATGTCCTGAATCTCGATGTGCGCGCAACCCAGACGGGCGCCATATCACTCTATGAGGCCCAGGGCTTCATGCGGTGGGGAACGCATCCAGCGTATGCACGTGTTAAAGGACAGGTCATTGCTGGGCATTTTTACTACAAGGCCTTGAAATGAAACTCACTTTATACCCTGCCATCGACCTGAAAGGCGGCAATTGCGTCCGCTTGTTCAAAGGCGAGATGGATCAGGCGACGATTTTTGGAAACGATCCAGGCCAGCAGGCCGCCAAGTGGCAGGCCGCCGGGTTTCCCTGGATCCATGTCGTGGATTTGGACGGCGCTTTTGCAGGGCAAACCGTCAATGAAGCCGCCGTTAAAGATATTTTACGCTCGGTCTCCATTCCCGTTCAGCTTGGCGGGGGGCTGCGCAGCATGGCAGGCATCGAGTCCTGGCTCAATTTTGGCATAACACGGGTTATTCTGGGCTCCGCCGCCGCGAAAAACGCCTCCTTGGTCAAAGAGGCCGCCAAAGCGTTCCCCGGGCGCATTGTCGTTGGCATCGATGCCAAAGCCGGCATGGTTGCCACCGAAGGCTGGGCTGAAACCTCCAATATATCCGCACCAGAACTCGCCATGCGGTTTGAGGGCGCCGGCGTTGCCGCCATCATCTATACCGATATTTCGCGTGACGGCACCAAAACCGGCCTCAACCTGGATGAAACCACGGCGCTGGCCAAGGCCGTAGCACTTCCAGTCATTGCCTCAGGCGGCGTGGCATCCGTGGCAGACATTGTGGCGCTTAAAGCCGCCGCCGCTCTAAAGCCAAATATCAGCGGCTCGATTCTCGGCCGCGCCCTCTATGACGGCAGCCTGACACCAGAAGAGGCGTTGACGCTATGCTGAAGCTGCGCGTCATTCCGTGCCTGGACGTAAAAGACGGGCGCGTTGTGAAGGGCATCAACTTCACCTCCCTGCGCGACGCAGGAGACCCCGTGGAACAAGCGGCTTTATACGACCAGGCCGGCGCTGATGAGCTTACCTTCCTGGACATAACAGCAAGCTCCGATAATCGAGACACGATTCTCGACGTTGTACAGCGGACAGCTGAAAAAGTGTTTTTACCGCTTACCGTTGGCGGCGGCATCCGAACTGTACAGGACATGCGCCGGCTTTTGCTGGCGGGAGCTGACAAATGCTCGGTCAATTCGGCGGCCATTTCACGGCCGGAGCTGATCTCCGAGGCCGCGGAAAAATTCGGCAGCCAATGTGTGGTCGTTGCAATTGATGCGCGCCAAACAGCCCCAGGCCAATGGGAGGTTTTCTCACATGGCGGACGCAAACCCACCGGCATTGATGTATTGCAATGGGCGAAGAGAGCTCAAACCCTCGGCGCTGGTGAAATCCTGCTCACCTCCATGGACAGAGACGGCACGGGTGAAGGATTTGACCTTGGGCTGTTAAAAACCATCTGCAATGCAATCCAACTGCCAGTTGTCGCCTCCGGCGGCGTTGGGGAGCTCCAGCATTTTGTCGATGGAGCAAAAGCTGGCGCGACAGGCTTATTGGCTGCCAGCATTTTTCATTTTGGAAAATTCAAGATCAACGACGTAAAACAGGCTTTGGCCAGCGCCAATTTGCCCGTTAGGCTTTAAACGCGAGATAAACCCAAGGGACTTCCTGATTCATTATGGCAAAAAAAGTGACGAAATCGCCCAGCCCCACGCCGAAGAAGAAGACTGAGGCCAGAAAGCCTGCGCGGGTTTCACGTGGGGCAGCAGTGCCACCGCCGCTGCATGCGCCAGATGCCAGAGTCCTGGACCGGCTTTGGGGCACGGTTTTGTCGCGCGCTGATGCAAGCCCGAATGAAAGCCATTCAGCGCGGCTGCTATCTCGCGGCACGGAAAAAGTCGCGCAAAAATTTGGCGAAGAAGCCGTCGAGTGCGTGATCGAGGCTGTCGCAAAGCATCGCACGGCTTTAATCGGCGAAAGCGCTGATGTATTGTACCATTTGATGGTCTTATGGGTCGATGCCGGTCTACGGCCTGAAGAGGTCTGGACTGAACTATCCCGACGGGAAGGCATGAGCGGACTCACCGAAAAGGCAAACCGCAAGCAATCTCTTCCTGGGTTTCCAACCAAAAAAATTCCCTGAGCAGGCAACATGACCTACGACAACGATAACATTTTCGCAAAGATTCTTCGTGGCGAAATTCCCGCACAAAAAATTTATGAGGACGAATATACCCTCGCCTTCCCGGACATCAACCCACAAGCCCCGGTTCATGTGCTAATCATTCCCAAGGGCCAATATGTGTCCGCCGCGGACTTTGGCGCAACGGCCAGCTCCGCAGAAATTACGGGCTTTTACCGTGCCCTTTCCGCTGTTGCGAAAATGCTGAACATCGAAGAAACCGGCTATCGCATTATCTGTAACGCAGGCCCGGATAGCCACCAGCTGGTTCCGCATTTTCATGCCCATATCCTCGGTGGCCGTAAAATGGGGCACATATTGGCAACAGCCGATTGAGTCTTCGAGCAATCGGCAGCAGCGGAATTACGCGGAGAATTGAATAACTTCGCGCACCAACGGATATATCTCGGCTTCCCAACGTCGGCCTGAAAAAACGCCGTAATGCCCAACGCCCGTTTGCACATGATGGCGCTTAAGCAAGGGACGAAGATTGGAACAGAGATCCAACGCCGCTGATGTCTGGCCCAATCCGCAGATATCGTCGCGCTCTCCTTCAACGGTAAGCAAGAAAGTCTTGCGAATTGTCTCCGGGCGAACAGGCCTGCCCCGATAGGTCAGTGCCCCCACCGCCAATTCATGCCGCATGAAAATCTTATCGACCGTCTCCAGATAAAATTCAGCCGACAGATCCATGACTGCAAAATACTCATCGTAAAACTGGCGATGTGTCTCAGCGGCCTTGTAATCTTCAGAAGCCAGATTCCGAATCTGGCGCATGTGCGCGCCAATATGCTTATCGAGATTCATGGAAACAAACGCGGATAATTGCATAAATCCAGGAAACACGCGTCTTCCCGCACCCTTAAAGCGCCAGGGAACAACGCTGATCATTCTGTGCTCAAACCAATGAATATCCTTTGTTTTTGCCAAAACGTTCACCTTTGTCGGATTTCGGCGCGTATCAATTGGTCCGGCCATTAAAGTCATGCTGCGCGGCGTTGCTGGATTTTTGTCCTCAGACATCAGCGCCACAGCCGCCAAAACCGCAACAGCGGGTTGGCAAACGCCCATCACGTGCACGCGCGGCCCCAGGCGTTCCAAAAACTTGATGACATGCTCCACATAATCATCAAACCCAAAGCACCCCTCTGAGATGGAAACGTCCCGTATGTTTTTCCAATCCGTTACATAAACGTCATGGTCTTGCAGCAGAACCTCAACCGTGTTGCGCAATAACGTCGCAAAATGCCCGGACATAGGCGCAACCACGAGCACTTTTGGTTCACGTCGGCTGGTATTTTTTTTAAATCGCAACAGGTTTGCAAAGGGCGTTGTGGTCACTATTTCTTCAGTCACCGCAACAGATTCATTACCACTTTCAATCTGTTCAATCCCGTAGCTCGGCCGCTCATGCGTTGTGCCAGAATGGCTAAAAACCTCCATGGCCGCGCTCAAATAGCGCGGCAAGATGCCATATGGCGCGCGAGGCGAGACCATTCGTACCAGAGAACCCGCGGTCCGGGCTGCCGCCCTTACCGGATCGATCAAATCAGCCTGGGCCTGATAGACTGGATAGAACATGCAAAACCTTAATTTTAAACGGCCTATATCAATCGCCAAATCCACGTTCGCGGCTGTAACATCGCGCCATTGAAG